>NZ_JBEZIR010000012.1:0-104721 GCF_040651175.1 Kitasatospora sp. NPDC048540 | reverse complement strand
AGGCCCAGCAGATCAACGTCGCCGAGAAGGTCCTCGCCTCCCAGGGCCCCGGCGCCTGGCCGGTCTGCTCCGTCAAGGCCGGCCTCACCAAGTAAGGCCGAGGCACGACACACCGACGCCCCGCCCACCCGACCAGGGTGCGCGGGGCGCCGGCGCGTCCGGCCGCGGGTGCGGCTACGAGCCGAACGCCTGGAGCTCGGAGAGCTGGCCGGCGGGCCAGCCGGAGTTGGCGGTGAAGGTCAGCCGCAGGTAGCGCGCACCGGTCGCGGGCAGGTTCACCGTGACGGTGTTCCCGCTCGCCGGGTCGAACCCGTACGCGGTCGCGCCGACCACCGTCGCGAAGCTCACGCCGTCCGCCGAACCCTGCACCGCGACCGTCTCGCTGCGCGCCCCCCAGGCCGCGGCCGGCGGCAGCTCGAGGACCAGCCGCTTGACCGCCGCCTGGCAGCCGAGGTCGACCTGGACCCACTGCGGGAAGGCGTTGTTGGCGCTCTCCCAGTACGAGTCCGCGTTGCCGTCCACCACATTGCCCGCGCCGTAGGTCTGCGTGGAGCCGGACGCGGTCGCCGGACGCCCCTGCGCCAGGTTGCCGGTGGCCGGGCAGGCCGGCGTGGTCGGCGAGGAGCTGGGCGAGGAGGACGGCGACGGCGAGCCCGTCCCCGTGCCGCCGTAGACCTGGAGCTCGGAGAGCTGGCCGGCGGGCCAGCCGGAGTTGGCGGTGAAGGTCAGCCGCAGGTAGCGCGCACCGGTCGCGGGCAGGTTCACCGTGACGGTGTTCCCGCTCGCCGGGTCGAACCCGTACGCGGTCGCGCCGACCACCGTCGCGAAGCTCGCGCCGTCCGCCGAGCCCTGCACCGCGACCGTCTCGCTGCGCGCCCCCCAGGCCGCGGCCGGCGGCAGCTTCAGTGTCACCGAGCTCAGGTTCTGCAGGCAGCCGAGGTCGACCTGGACCCACTGCGGGAAGGCGTTGTTGGCGCTCTCCCAGTACGAGTCCGCGTTGCCGTCCACCACGTTGCCCGCGCCGTAGGTCTGCGTGGAACTGGACGCGGTCGCCGGGCGGCCCTGCGCCAGGTTGCCCGTGGTCGGGCAGGCCGGCGGCGTCGAGGGTGAGGAGGACGGTGACGGCGACGGGGAGTTGGACAGGGACGGGCTGGGCGAGGAGGTCCCCTGGCCGCCGCCCGGCACGCCGTCGTACGTCCAGACCGGTGCGGGCCAGGTGCCGGTGCAGGTGGAACCGGTGTTCCAGCCGGAGTTGCCGCCGCCGTCGGTGATCGCGAAGCCGGTGCCGACGCAGTTGTGGACCGGGGTGGCGGCCTGGGCGATGTTCTTCGCGGTCACGTTGGTGAACCGCATGGTGGCGTTGGCCTGGGCCTGGACGGCGTAGGTCCCGGCGCCGTTGATGGTGACGTTGGTGAAGTTGATGCCGTTGGCGGCGCCTTCGATGGTCTGGATCGCCTCGTAGGAGCTGTCCAGGATGTCGGTGTCGGTGATGTTGACGGTGGCGCCGGAGATCGGCTCGTTGAGGCCGCTGAACCAGACGGCACCGACCCCGAAGTTCCAGTTGAAGTCGCTGTTGCCGGTGCGGATCAGGGTGTTGCGGGCGGCGGTGATGGTGCCCGCGACGGCGGTGCCGCTGCCGGAGTTCACCCCGGGGTAGCGGTTGGCGATGTGCAGGCCGCCGCCGTTGGTGATGGTGTCGGACATGACGTTGTCCGAGATGGTGAAGTCCTTGCCGCCGTAGGTGACGATGTTGTTCGCCAGGATCGGCAGCACCACGGTGTTGTGGGTGAAGCTGTCGTTGACGTTCGGCTTGTCCTGCGGCCAGGAGGCCAGGCCGTCGTCGCCGGTGTTGCGCACGAAGGTGTTGGTGACGGTCGAGTTGGTGACGCCAGTGTGGAAGTTCACGCCGTCGGCGGTCTGGTCCAGGATCCGGCTGTTCCTGATGGTGAGCTGGTCCATCGGGCCGTCCATCCAGGCGCCGACCTTGGTGTGCTGGAGCCAGAGGTTGTCGATCACCGAGTTGGACATCGCGCCGCCGATGGCGTTGACCTGGTCCTCGTCAACCCGCTCGCGGATGTCGCCGATGATCGCGAAGTTCTTCAGCGTGACGCCCCGGCTCGGGCCGCCGCTGTTCACGTACTTGCCGTAGATCCCGGCCGCGTGCGAGCGGTTCACCGGGTCCCGGCCGCCGAGCACGCTGTACCAGGGGCCGGCGCCGGTGAGCGTCACGCCGTCCACGATCACGTGGTCGTAGAGGGTGAAGCTGCCCTGCGGGATGTAGACCGGCTTGCCCTGCGCCCGACCGGCGTCGACCGCCGCCTGGAACTTCGCGGTGGAGTCGGTGGCGCCGGTCGGGTCGGCGCCGAAGTCGGCGACCACGTCGAGCGCCCCGGCGGGCCTGGCGATCGGCGCGGCCACGTTCTCGAAGTCGGCCAGGTCGACGGTGAAGCTCGGCGACTGCGCGGTGGACGCCACCTGGAGGCGGATCTTCGTCCCGGCGGGGTAGGTCGTGCCCAGCAGGGTGCGGGTCTCGTCGTAGAAGTGGTGCGGGTTGGTGTCGCCCGGGTTGTTGTTGAACGGGTAACCACCGTAGTACCAGCTGTACTTGGACGTCACGTCGACGCTCTTCAGCCTGCTGCCGTTGACCAGCAGGTCGAGCGAGGCGTCCCGCCCCTTGCCGTCCGCAGTATCCGGCAGGCTGTAGCGGAAGTCGATGGAGTTGGCCGCCGCGGACAACGTGAACTCCACGTACTGGCCGGGCGCGTTCAGCGTGACGGCCTGCCGCCCGGAGGCCTCCGAGGTCAGGTGCCCGTAGAGCCGGTCGGGGCCGATGACGGTGCCGTTGGTGGCCGCGTACTCGGCCTCCTGCTCGACGAACGGGACCGTGGCGCCACGACCGGGCACGGCGAGCGGCGACAGCGCGGGAACGCCGGCGGCGTGCGCCGCCCCGGCGTTGGCCAGTACGGCGGTCAGCAGTCCGGCGGCGCCCAGCGCGGTCGCGGTGAGCGCCGCGACGGTACGGGATCCGCGGGTTCGGGGTGGTGGCTGCATCTGCGGCTGCACATCCTTGCGGCTCGGTGGGGGAGAGCTCGGGGTGGGTGCACCCGGTGGCGGCCGTGGCCGCCCGGGCCTGCCGAGACTACGAGCCGCCGATGCAGGAAGTCCATACACGTGCGCAAAAACAGGACGACTGTCTGCAAGATTCAGCGCACACCCGGAAGTCGACGCGCGCGCGTCAGACCCCGCCGCACCGCACGGCCCGATCCCCGCGCCACGCCGGAGGGGCACGCCATTGCGCCGGGCAGCCGGGCGCAGCACAGTGGAAGACACCAGTCCGTCCGACTTCCCGGAGCAGAGCAGGAGCACAGCATGCAGGCCATGGTTGGCGACCGGCTCCACATCCACAGCAGGTCAGTGGGCATGGAGGACCGGCAAGGCGAAATCATCGAAGTCCGGGGGGCCGACGGTGCCCCGCCGTACCTGGTCCAGTTCGAGGACGGCCACGAGGGTCTGATCTACCCCGGGCCCGACACCAGCATCGAACCGCACCTGGAACACCGGTAGTCCCCGCCCGGCCGGCGCCGGCCGGGAGCCGTCGACCATGACCGCCTCCCTGCCCGGCCCGCTGGCCCAACTGGCCCCGCTGCTGGACGACTACGGTTATCCGGCGGTGGGCCTCTTGGTGTTCCTGGACAACTGCGCCGTGCCCGTCCCGGGCCAGACCATCCTGGTGCTGGCCGCGGTCTACGCCGGCACCGGCCGCCTCTCCATCGCCGCCGTGGCGGTGATCGCCGTCCTGGCGGCCGTCGCCGGGGGCTGCCTCGGCTACCTGATCGGCCGCCGCGGCGGCCCCGCCTTCGTCGGGCGCTGGGGCCGCTACCTGCGGCTCACCCCCGCGCGGATGGCCCGCGCCGAGCACTTCTTCGAACGGCGCGGCAGCCAGGTGGTGCTGGTCGCCCGGTTCGTGGACGGGCTGCGGCAGGCCAACGGCATCGTGGCGGGCGCCGCGCGGATGCCCTGGCACCGCTTCCTCGCCGCCAACGTCGCGGGCGCCGTGCTGTGGGTCGGCGTGTGGGCGGGCGCCGGCTACCTGGCGGGCGACAACATCGCCGCGCTGTACGACCGGGCCGTGCGCTACCAGGTCTACCTGCTGGCCGCGCTCGGTCTGCTGGTGCTCGCGCTGCCGGTCCGGTGGCTGCTGCGGCGCGGGCGGGCCGGGTCCGGCGCCCGGTCCCGCCGGCCCGGCGCCGCTCAGCCGCGCAGCGGTACCACCTCGAAGGACGACGCGTAGCGCACCCCGAGCCGCTCCCCCGTGGCCCGGCCGATCCCGTCCAGGAAGCCGCGCGCGTCGGCCATCGCCCCGCCGAGCCCGGCCAGGTACGCCCCGTGCGCCTCCAGCGAGGCCACCCCGCGGTCGAAGTGCTCGCTGGTGTCCACCGCGTGCCGGGCCTGCGGCGAGGCGGCCGCCCAGACCTGGCGGACGCCGTCCCAGGGCTGGTGGCCCTCGGCGGTCAGCTCGCGGAACACCCAGCGGTTCCCGGCGTCCCGGGCAGCGTCCAGGGTGGCCCGGCCTGTGGCGATGTGGTCCGCCTGGTTGGGGAACGAGCCGAAGTAGGTGTCCCGGAAGTTGGTGGTAATCACGATCTCCGGCCGGTGCCGGCGGACCGCGCGGGCGATGTCCCGGCGCAGCGGCAGCCCGTACTCGACCGTGCCGTCCGGGTACCCGAGGAACTCGACGGTGTCGACGCCAACCAGGGCGGCGGAGGCGATCTGCTCCTGCTCCCGTACGGTGCGGCACTCCTGGGGGTCCATCGAGTCGATGCCCGCCTCGCCGCTGGTCACCATCACGTAGACCACCCGCTTGCCCTGGGAGGTCCACCGGGCGACGGCCGCGGCGGCGCCGTACTCCATGTCGTCGGGGTGGGCGACCACCGCGAGGGCGGTCCGCCAGTCCTCGTCGAGCGGTTCGAAGGGCGGTGGGCTCTGATCGGTCATCGGTGTCCCCGTGGGTGGTCGGTCGCGGTGGCGGGTGGCGGCGGTCAGTCGGCGGTGGTGATCGAGTAGTTGAAGTCGACGTGCCCGAAGTGCCGCATCAGGTCGAGCCAGAACGGCATCAGCATCTCCAGGCCGCGGGCCGCCGTGATGCCGCCGAGGTCGAGGACGGCGGCGCTCGGCCAGCCGAACTCCACCAGCAGGGCCCGTACCACGGCCTTGGCCTCGGGGTCCTCCCCGGCGATGAACAGGTTGTGGGTACCGGGCAGCCGGGCCGGGTCGACCATCACGTCGGCGTTGACCGTGTTGAGCGCCTTGACCACCCGGGCGTCCGGGAACTCCCGCTGGATCTGCTCGGCGACGCTGTCGGTGTTGACCGGGTCCAGGCTGACCTCGCCGGTGGCGGAGAAGACCAGCGGGTTGGAGACGTCGATCAGCACCTTGCCGGCCAGCGGTCCGGCGCCGGCCAGCCGCAGCGCCGAGAGCGCGACCGTGCCCGCGGTCGCATTGATCACCACCTCGCCGAAGTCGGCCGCCTCGGCGAAGGTCCCGGCGTGTCCGTACGGCCCGGAGCGGTCGGCCCACTCGTTGGCGGCGGCGTTGTCCTTGGTCCGGGAGCCGATCGTGACCTGGTGGCCGAGCGAGACCAGCTTCGCCGCCAGCGTCCGGCCCACGGTGCCCGTGCCGATTACTCCGAACCTCATCGATGCTCCCCAGTGCCGTTCCCGCGAAGGGCCTCCCGGTCGGTGGGCGGCTGCCCTCGACCCCTGCGCGAACCATAGCCCGGTGCGGCGCTGAGCCGGGGTCATATCCGCCGCCATGTCGGCCGGGCCGCCGCCGGAACGGGCGGCGAGGACGACGGGCCGCGAGGGCCTTTGACGCGCGGAGGGAAGGCGCTTACCGTCGTCCGCGACCGGAACGGCGGGCGCGATCCCGCCCGCGCCACCGTCCCCGTCCCGGTCCTCCCGGCTTGGAGGCCCCGATGGACACCGCCCCCGCGGCCGGCCCGGCCGCCGACGGACCGGCCGGCCGCCCCGGCGCCGCGCCCGCGCTGACCCGTCGCCGGCTGCTGCGGGCCGGGGGCGCCGCCGCGGTGGCCCTGACCGGGTCCTGGGCGGCCGCCCGCGCCTTCGATCCCGGCACCGAGGGCACCACCGACGCGGCCGCCGACAACCCCGGCGACCCCTACGACACGCTGCGGCAGCGCTGGCGCGAGCTGCTCACCGGCACCGGTTTCGACGCCACCGCCGCGCCCTACGACCGGGCCCTCACCGCCCTCGGCACCCGGGCCGCCGCCGCGCTGGACACCATGGCACCGGCCGCCGGCACGCTCTGGCCCGACCTCCCGCTCGGCACCGCCTCCGCCAACATCACCGCCGGCTACGTCCGGCTCCGCACCCTGGCGCTGGCCTGGGCGCAGCCCGGCACCGGGCACACCGGCGACCCGGCGCTCGCCGCCGCCGTGGCCACCGGCCTCGACCACCTGCACACCCACGCCTTCACCCCCACCGCGACCGCGTACGGGAACTGGTGGGACTGGCAGATCGGCGCCCCGCAGGCCCTGCTCGACACCGTGGTCCTGCTCCACGACCGCCTGACGGCCGAGCAGGTCGCCGCCTACTGCGCCGCCGTCGACCGGTCCGTCCCGGACGACAAGGTGGCCGTCTACGCGGAGACCAGCACCGGCGCCAACCGGGTCGACCTGTGCCGGGTACTGGCCGTGCGCGGTGTGCTGGGCCGCAGTGCGGCCAAGCTCGCCACCGCCTCCGCCGCGCTGTCGCCGGTCTTCCCGTACGTGCTGGCCGGGGACGGCCTGTACGCGGACGGCTCGTTCGTGCAGCACACCTCGGTGCCGTACACCGGCTCGTACGGCGAGGTGCTGCTGGGCGGGCTGAGCAGGCTGCTGGGGCTGCTGGCGGGTTCGCCCTGGGAGGTGACGGACCCGCTGCGGCAGAACGTCTTCGACGCGGTGACCCGCGCGTACGCGCCGTTCGTGTTCAACGGGCTGGCCATGGACGCGGTCGCCGGGCGGGCGGTCAGCCGGGGCTCGCAGAGCTCGGACCAGCGCCACCTCCAGCAGGACGACCACACCCGTGGGCACGCGCTGATGAGCCACATCCTGCGCCTCGCGGACTCGGGCGCGGCCCCGGCCGGGCAGTCGGCCGGCTGGCGGGCGATGGTGAAGGGCTGGATCGCCCGGGACGGGTACCGTCCGTACCTGGCCGACGGCTATCTCGACGTGCCCGAACTCGCCCGGGCCGAGCGCCTGTTGGCCGACCGGTCGGTGACCGGCTCGCCGGAGCCGGCCGGGGCGGTGGTGTTCGGGATGGACCGTGCGGTGGTCCGCCGGGCCGGCTGGGCGGCCTCGCTGAGCCTGTGCTCGGCCCGTACCTCGTTCTACGAGACCGGGAACGGCGAGCACCTGCGCGGCTGGCACAGCAACAGCGGGATGCTCTCCTGGTGGGGTTCCTCCTTCGGCAACGGCCAGTACTCGGACGCCTTCTGGCCCACCGTGGACCCGTACCGGCTGCCCGGCACCACCGTCTCCGCCAAGCACCTGGCGGACGCCGAGGGCGGGGCCTGGGGCGAGGCCCGGCCCGACTCGCTGTGGGCGGGCGGCGCCTGCGACGGCACGTACGCGGCCGTCGGGCAGGACCTGCGCGGGCTGTCCTCCACCCTGCGCGGCCGCACATCGTGGTTCCTGCTGGACGATGCGGTGGTCTGCCTGGGGGCCGGGATCTCCTGCGCCGACGGGGCCGCGGTGCGGACCGTGGTCGACAACCGCAATCTCGGCGCCGCCGGGACCCCCGCGCTGACCGTGGACGGCGTGACGCAGCCCGGCACGCCGGGGCGCGGTGACCGCTTCCCGGCGGCGCGCTGGATGGCGCTGGCCGGGGCCGGCGCCTACCTGTTCCCGGACGGCGCCGCGGTGGACGCGCTGCGCGAGGCCCGGACCGGCAGCTGGCACGACATCAACGGCGGCGGCGCCACCGATCCGCTCACCCGGCACTATCTGACGCTGTGGATCGACCACGGCACCGACCCGGCCGGGGCGGGCTACCACTACCAGCTGATGCCGGGCGCGGACGCCGCCGCGGCGGCCGCCCGGTCGGCCGCGCCGACCGTCACCGTGCTCGCCAACTCGGCCTCGGTGCAAGCCGTTTCGGATTCCACCTCGGGCGTGACGGCGGCCAACTTCTTCGCCGCCGGGACGGCCGGTCCGATCACCGTGTCGGCGCCGTCCTCGGTGCTGCTGCGGGAGCGGGACGGGACGCTGACGGTGACCGTCTGCGACCCGTCCAGGACCGCCGCCACCGTCCACGTCACCGTCGCCCGGTCCGGCTGGCGCAGCGCCGAGCCGGGGCCGGGGGTGAGCGTGCTCGGGCTCGGCGAGGCCGTGACCCTGCTGGTCGAGACCGGCGGCGCGCAGGGTGCCTCCCGGACCGTCACGCTGCGCACGGCCGGCTCCGCCGCACCGCCGGCCCGGGTGGTGCTGGTCCCCGCGGCGCGGGACGCGTACCTGCGGGACGGCCCGTACGGCGACAGCAACTACGGCACCGCCACCACCCTGACCGTGAAGAGCACCGGCACCCCCGGCAGCGGCTTCGACCGGCGGGCGCTGTTCGGCTTCGACGTGCCGGCCCTCGCGGGCGAGGTGCGGCGGGCGGTGCTCTGGGTGCACGGCGCGGTCGCGGACACCGACGGGACGCAGACCGCGCTGCAGTGCTTCGCGGCCTCCGGCGGCTGGACGGAGACGGCCGTCACCTGGAACCGCTCCCCGGCCCTCGGCCCGGCGCTCGGCAGCGGCGCGATCTCCACCACCGCCGACTGGATCGGCCTGGACGTGACCGCGGCCGTCGCGGGCGTCCCGGGCCCGCTCTCGCTGGCGCTGTGGCAGCCGTCCGGCCGCCCCGGGCTCGCCGTCGACCTGGACGGCCGGGAACACCCGGCCTTCGCGCCGTTCCTGCAGCTCGTCACCGACTGACCCGCCGCCCCCGGCCACCCCGGCGGGCCGGTCGGTGGCACGCTCCGGCATCCCGACGAAGGCTGCGGCATCCCGGCCGAGAAAATTCCGGCGGGTGTGTCGAGAACCCGGGACCGGCGCCGTCCCAGTGGTGAACGTGACCACAATGGGTCGCATCAGCACCGAGGAGAGACACCATGGCCAAGTACCTGCTGCTCAAGCACTACCGCGGCGCCCCGGCCCCGGCCAACGACGTCCCGATGGACCGGTGGACCCCGCAGGAGATCTCGGCGCACGTCCAGTACATGCACGACTTCGCGGCCCGCCTCGAGCGGACCGGGGAGTTCGTCGACGGCCAGGCACTCGCCCCCGAGGGCACCTGGGTCCGCTACGACGGCGAGGGCCGCCCGCCGGTGACCGACGGCCCGTTCGCCGAGACCAAGGACCTCATCGCCGGCTGGATGGTGATCGACGTGGACAGCCACGAACGCGCCGTCGAGCTGGCCGGGGAGCTGTCGGCCGCCCCGGGCGCGGGCGGCGAGCCGATCCACGAGTGGCTCGAGCTGCGGCCGCTCCTGGCCGCGCCGCCCACCATCACGGACTGACCCCGTCGATGGACGAGGCACTGCTGCGCGGCCTCACGCCGGGCGTCCTCGGCATCCTCGTCCGCCGCGGAGCCGACTTCGCGGCGGCCGAGGACGCCGTCCAGGACGCCCTGCTCGAGGCCGTCCGGACCTGGCCCGACGACCCCCCGCGGGACCCGAAGGGCTGGCTGGTCACCGTCGCCTGGCGCCGGTTCCTCGACGCGACGCGGGCGGACACCGCCCGCCGCCGCCGGGAGGACCGCCTCGACGAGGAGCCGCCGCCCGGGCCGGCGCCCGCCCTGGACGACACGCTCCGGCTCTACTTCCTGTGCGCCCACCCGTCACTGACCCCGTCGTCGGCGGTCGCGCTCACACTGCGCGCCGTCGGCGGGCTGACCACACGCCAGATCGCCCGCGCCTACCTGGTGCCCGAGGCGACCATGGCGCAGCGGATCAGCCGGGCCAAGCGCACGGTGGCCGGCGTGCGGTTCGACCGGCCGGGCGACGTCGCCACCGTGCTGCGCGTCCTCTACCTGGTCTTCAACGAGGGCTACTCGGGCGACGTCGACCTCGCCGCCGAGGCCGTCCGGCTCACCCGGCAGCTGGCGGACGCGATCGACCACCCCGAGGTGGCGGGACTGCTCGCGCTGATGCTGCTCCACCACGCCCGGCGGGCCGCCCGGACCGCGCCGGACGGCGCTCTGGTGCCGCTCGCCGAGCAGGACCGCGGCCGGTGGGACACCCGGGCGATCGCCGAGGGTGTCGCCGTCCTGCAGGCGGCGCTCGCACGCGACCGGCTGGGCGAGTTCCAGGCCCAGGCAGCCATCGCGGCCCTGCACGCGGACGCGCCGACCGCCGAGGAGACCGACTGGGTGCAGATCGTCGAGTGGTACGACGAACTCGTCCGGCTGACCGGCAGCCCCGTCGTCCGGCTGAACCGGGCGGTGGCCGTCGGGGAGGCGGACGGCCCGCGCGCGGGCCTCAGGGCGCTCGCGGCGCTGGACGACACGCTGCCCCGCCACACCGCGGTGGCGGCGTACCTGCACGAGCGCGACGGCGACCTGGCGACCGCGGCACGGCTGTACGCCGAGGCCGCCCACCACGCACCCGACCTCGCCGAGCGCGACCACCTGACCCGGCAGGCCGCCCGGCTCAACGCCCGGCTGCGCCGATGACGGCCGCTCCCGCCCGGGCGGGGCGGCACCGGCCGTTCCCGCCGGGCCCGGGCCGGCCGGGGCGGCGCAGCCGGGGCGTAGGATCGCGGCCGTGGCCATCCAGCCCGCTCCTCCGGAGCCCGTCACGCCCGGGCCGCCGCGCGCGGTCGGCGCCACGCTGCTCACCCAGTCCTGGCTCGATCTGACCTTCCTGCACTGGGAGGTGGAGCCGGAGCGGGTCGCCCCGCTGCTGCCGGCCGGGGCCCGGCCGGACACCGTGGACGGGGTGAGCCACGTCGGGCTGGTCGCGTTCCGGATGCACCGGATCGGCTGGTTCGGCCTGCCCGGGCTGCCGTACCTGGGGAGCTTCCCGGAGACCAACGTCCGGCTGTACTCGGTGGACCGGCACGGGCGGCGCGGGGTGGTGTTCCGTTCGCTGGAGGCGTCCCGGCTGGTCCCGGTACTGGCGGCCAGGGCCGGCTTCCGGCTGCCGTACGTGTGGGCGCGGATGGCGGTCCGGCACGAGGGCGACACGGTCACGTACACCAGTTCGCGGCGCTGGCCGGGGCCGCGGGGGGCGCGCAGCCGGATCACCGTCGAGGTCGGGCCCGAGCTGGCGGAGCCGAGCGCGCTGGAGCACTTCCTGACCGCCCGCTGGGGGCTGCACAGCTCGTTCGCGGGCCGCCCGCTGTACCTGCCGAACGTCCATCCGCGCTGGCCGCTGCACCGGGCCCGGCTGCTCGGCCTGGACGAGGACCTGATCGCGGCGGCGGGTCTGCCCGGGGTCGGCGGAGAGCCGTGCAGCGTGCTGTACTCGCCGGGCGTTCCGGTGCGCTTCGGTCTCCCCTCGCGGGCCCCGGGCTCCGGCTGACGGTGCGTCCGTCCGGCGCCGCCGCTCGGGCGGGTGTCACTTCCCGGCCGGGGCGCGCCGGTCTGCCAAGCTCGACGGCATGATCACTCGGATCCGCCCGCTCGCCGCGCAGTGGACCACCGTGGTGCCGGTGCTGGCCCTCGTCCTGCTGCTGCTGACCTGGAAGCGTTCGCTGCCGGGCCCGGTGGTGGCGGTGGTGGCCTGTTTCCTGGCCGGGGCGGTGCTCGCGGCGGTCCACCACGCCGAGGTGATCGCGCACCGGGTCGGTGAGCCGTTCGGGTCGCTGGTGCTGGCCGTCGCGGTGACCGTGATCGAGGTCGCCCTGATCGTCACGCTGATGGCCGACGGCGGCGACAAGAGCGCGGGGCTCGCCCGGGACACCGTCTTCGCCGCCGTGATGATCACCTGCAACGGGATCCTCGGGCTGTGCATCCTGGTCGGCGCGCTCAAGCACCGGGTCGCGGTCTTCAACTCCGAGGGCACCGGCGCCGCCTTCGCCACCATCGCGACCCTGGCCACCATGAGCCTGGTGCTGCCGACCTTCACCACCAGCACCCCGGGCCCGCAGTTCAACCCGACCCAGCTGGTCTACGCGGCGAGCGCCTCGATCGTGCTGTACGGCCTGTTCGTCGCCACCCTGACGGTCCGCCACCGCGAGTACTTCCTGCCGGTCACCCCGGCCGGCGACCTGCTCGACCCGGACGACCACGGCGACCGCCCGTCGCAGCGCACCACCCTCGCCGCGGCGGCCCTGCTCGCGGTCGCGCTGACCTCGGTGGTCGGCCTCGCCAAGGGCGTCTCCCCCACCATCGAACGGGGGGTGGCGGCCGCGGGCCTGCCGGCCGCCGTGGTCGGGGTGGTGATCGCCCTGCTGGTGCTGCTCCCGGAGACCATCGCCGCGGTGCGGGCCGCCTCCCGCGGCCAGGTGCAGACCAGCCTCAACCTGGCGCTCGGCTCGGCCCTGGCCAGCATCGGCCTGACCATCCCGGCCGTCGCGGTCGCCTCCGCGTGGCTGTCCGGCCCGCTGCTGCTGGGCCTCGGGGCCACCCACATGGTGCTGCTCGCGCTGACCGTCGCCGTCGGCACCCTGACCGTCATCCCCCGGCGGGCGACACCGCTGCAGGGCGGCGTCCACCTGGCGATTCTGGCCGCGTACCTGGTGCTCGCCGTCAGCCCGTGACGGCGAGCACCGGGGCACAACGGCGCGGACTACTCGACGGTGACGCTCTTGGCCAGGTTGCGCGGCTTGTCGACGTCCCGGCCGAGCGCCAGCGCCGCGTAGTAGGCGAGCAGCTGGAGCGGGATGTTGAGCAGCAGCGGGTCGAGCTCGGGCTCGCTCTTGGGCACCACCAGGCAGTGGTCGATCAGCTTGGCCTCGGGGGTGCGGTGGGCGATGGCGAGGATCCGGCCGGAGCGGGCCTTGATCTCGCCGAGGGTGGTGAGGTTCTTGTCCAGCAGCTCGTCGTCGGGCACCAGGGCGACGGTGGGCAGCTCGGGGCTGATCAGCGCGAGCGGGCCGTGCTTGAGCTCGCTGGCGGGGTACGCCTCGGCGTGGACGTAGGAGATCTCCTTGAGCTTCTGTGCGCCTTCCCGGGCGACCGGGTAGCCGCGGGTGCGGCCGATGAACATCATCCCGGCGTTGTCGGCGTACGCGGCGGCCAGCTCGGCGATCTGCTCCTCCTGCTTGAGGATCTCCCGGATGTGGTCCGGGAGGGCCTTGAGCCCGGCGACGATGCGCCGGCCGTCGGCCGGGGAGAGGTCGTGGATCCGGCCGAAGTGCAGGGCCAGCAGCGCGAAGGCGATCACGGTGGAGGTGAACGCCTTGGTGGAGGCGACCGAGATCTCCGGACCGGCGTGCAGGTAGATGCCGCCGTCGCACTCGCGGGCGATGGCGCTGCCGACGGTGTTGACGACGCCGAGGACGCGGCCGCCCTTGCGCTTGATCTCCTGGACGGCGGCGAGCGTGTCGTAGGTCTCGCCGGACTGGCTGACCGCGACGTACAGGGTGTCGGCCTCGATCACCGGGTTGCGGTAGCGGAACTCGGAGGCGGGCTCGCTGTGGGCGGGGATCCGGGCCAGCTCCTCGATCAGCTGGGCGCCCATCTCACCGGCGTAGTAGGCGGAGCCGCAGCCGAGGATCTTGACCCGGCGGATCTCGCGCAGCTCGCGGGCGTCCAGGTTGAGGCCGCCGAGGTGGGCGGTGGCGAAGCGCTCGTCGAGGCGGCCGCTGAGGGTGCGCTCGACGGCGGCGGGCTGCTCGTGGATCTCCTTGAGCAGGTAGTGCTGGTAGCCGGCGGTGTCGTAGGAGGCGACCTCCCAGTCCACGGTGGACGGCTGGCGGGTGACGGTGCGGGCGTCCTCGGTGAAGGTGCGGAAGCCGTCGGCGCGGACGGTGGCGAGCTCGCCGTCCTCCAGGTGGACGACCTGGCGGGTGTAGCGGACCAGCGCGGCGACGTCGGAGGCGACGAACATCTCCTTCTCGCCGAGGCCGAGCACGATCGGGCTGCCGTTGCGGGCGACCACGATCCGGTCGGGCTGCCGGGCGTCGAGCACGGCGATGCCGTAGGTGCCGACGATCTGGCCGAGCGCGGCGCGCACCGCGTCCTCCAGCTCGACGCCCTCGCCGCTGTGCGCGGCGACCAGGTGGGCGAGCACCTCGGTGTCGGTCTCGGAGGTGAAGACCACGCCGTCGGCGGCGAGCAGGGCGCGCAGCTGGTCGGCGTTCTCGATGATGCCGTTGTGGACGACGGCGATCCGCTCGCTGACGTCGGTGTGCGGGTGCGCGTTGGCGTCGCTGGGCACGCCGTGGGTGGCCCAGCGGGTGTGGCCGATGCCGGTGGTGCCCTTGAAGCGGGCGGGTACGGCGGCGGCGAGGTCGGCGACCCGGCCCTTGACCTTGCAGACCTTGAGCCCGTTCTTGGCGGCGACCGCGACACCGGCCGAGTCGTAGCCGCGGTACTCCAGCCGCTGCAGGCCCTCCAGCAGGAAGGCGGTGGCGTCCTTCGGGCCGATGTAGGCCACAATTCCGCACATTTCGGGCTCCTAGGGTTCTGCTCGACTGCGTCGATGCTCGGATGCAGTGGGACGGGTGGGACGGGCGGGACCGGCCGGAGGGCTCAGCCGTAGACGATGCGGCGCAGCTGCCGGGCGGACAGCTCGGGTGCCGCGACCCGGCGGACGGCGAGTTCGGCGCCGACCCGGGTGAAGATCTGGTCGTTGGTCAGCCCGCGCGCCTGCAGCTCCCCGTGGCGGCGGCGGACGTACTCCTCGACGGGTTCGGAGAAGTAGGCCAGCACCTCCGCGACCACCCTGGCGGCCTCGCCGGGCCCCAGCGGGGTGATCCGGGTGAGGTGCGCGAGGAGGTCTTCGTGGGGGTGGGGCAAGGCGGACACGAGTAGGGAGCCTAGGCGCCGATCCGGCGTTCACCAAGAATCCTGCCCGAAATCGGGCAGATCTTCAGACATTCAGCAGCTGCACACCCCATTGATCTGTTCACCCACCCGGCGTAACGTCACTGTCCGTACACATCAAACTACCGTCAGGGGATGTGCTGATATGTGCGGGATCACCGGCTGGGTGGCCTTCGACCGTGACCTGACCACCGACACCACGGCCCGCGCCGTCCTGGACGCGATGACCGCGACCATGGCCTGCCGGGGCCCGGACGCCGGCGGGGTCCACCTGACGCCGCACGCCGCGCTCGGCCACCGAAGGCTCGCGGTGATCGACATCGAGGGCGGCACCCAGCCGATGACCGCCGAGCAGGACGGCCGCACCCTCGCCGTCCTGACCTACAGCGGCGAGGTGTACAACCACCGCGAGCTGCGCGCCGAACTCGAGGGCGCCGGCCACCGCTTCCGCACCCGCAGCGACACCGAGGTGGTGCTGCGCGCCTACCTCCAGTGGGGCGAGCACTGCGCCGAACGGCTGAACGGCATGTACGCCTTCGCCCTGTGGGACCCCCGCGCCGAGGAACTGCTGCTGGTCCGCGACCGGATGGGCGTCAAACCGCTGTACTTCCACCGCACCCCCGACGGCGTCCTGTTCGGCTCCGAGCTCAAGGCCCTGCTCGCCCACCCCCAGGTCCGGCCCGAGGTCGACCTGGACGGCCTGCGCGAACTGGTCGCCTTCACCAAGACCCCCGGCCACGCCGTCTACCGCGGCATGCGGGAGGTCCTGCCCGGCCACGTGGTGCACGTCCGCCGCGAGGGCCTGACCACCCGCCGGTACTGGTCCCTGGAGGCCCACGAGCACACCGACGACCTGCCCACCACCATCGCGACCGTCCGCGAGCTGCTCACCGACATCGTCCGCCGCCAGCTGATCGCGGACGTCCCGCTGTGCTCGCTGCTCTCCGGCGGCCTCGACTCCAGCGCCGTCACCGCGCTGGCCGCCGCCGCCCTGCGGGAGTCCGGCGCCGGACCGGTCCGCTCCTTCGCCGTCGACTACACCGGCCAGAGCGAGAACTTCCGGGCCGAACCGCTGCGCGCCACCCCCGACGGCCCGTACGCCCGGATGGTCGCCGACCACGTGGGCGCCGACCACCGGGTGGTGGAGCTGGACAGCGCCGCCCTGACCGCCGAACGCACCAGGTCCGAGACGCTGCGCGCGTGGGACTTCCCGATCGGCTTCGGCGACGTGAACACCTCCCTGCTGCTGCTGTTCCGCGCCATCCGGGAGCACTCCACGGTCGCCCTGTCCGGAGAGTCCGCCGACGAGCTCTTCGGCGGCTACCAGTGGTTCCACGTCCCCGAGGTGGTCGCCGCCCCCGCCTTCCCCTGGATCGCCGCGCTCGACGTCCTGAACGGCTCCGGCAGCCTCGGCCCCACCGCACTGCTCTCCCCCGACCTGCTGAAGGCCCTCGACCTGGCCACCTACCGGGCCGACGGCTACCGGCAGGCCCTCGCCGAGGTCGAGCACCTGCCCGGCGCCGACCGGACCGAGCGCCGGATGCGGGAGATCTCGTACCTGCACCTGACCCGCTTCGTCCGGCTGCTGCTGGACCGCAAGGACCGGCTGTCGATGGCCAGCGGCCTGGAGGTCCGGGTGCCGTTCTGCGACCACCGCCTGGTCGAGTACGTCTTCAACGCGCCCTGGTCGATGAAGACCTTCGACGGACGGGAGAAGAGCCTGCTGCGGGCCGCCGTCCGCGACCTGCTGCCGGCGGCGGTGGCCGACCGGGTCAAGAGCCCGTACCCGGCCACCCAGGACCCCCGCTACCCGCTCGCCCTCCGGCAGGGCCTCGCCGCCCTGTCCGACGACGCCGGCGCACCCGTGTTCGGCCTGCTCGACCCGAAGGCGGTCACCGACGCCCTGCGGCCCGGAACCGACCCGCAGGCCAACCGCCAGGGCACCGAACTGGCCCTCGACCTCGACGCCTGGCTGAGGAAGTACCATGTGGCGCTGATGTTGTGAGACGGTGTGCGCGGGGTACCGGGGGACGGGACCGCGCCGACCCGGACGGCCGTTGGGCCGTTGGGCCGAAACCATCCCGAATGGCCGCCCAGCAGCCGCGGTTCTCGGCCCGGGGCGGCCAGGATGGGAGCGCCCGCCGTCCGCGTCCGACCACCGGGGGACCCTGCCATGCACCCGCGAGTATTCGCGATCATCACCGCCGTCCTGCTCGGCGCGCTCGGGCTCGGCGCGGTGGCGCTCACCGACTGGAACCCCTCGGCCCTGCCGGTGGCCTCGGTCGCCGGCCCCGCCCAGGCGGGCGGCAACCCGGCCACCGGCGCGGGCGCGCCGCCCGCGTCCGCGGCCCCCACCGGCGACCCGGCGGTCTGGACCCGCAGCACGCTGCGCAACAAGCTGATGGCCGAGATGGAGGCCACCGACCCCGGCGTGGCCCTGGCCGACCTCGACAAGATCAGCAAGGACAAGCCGTACACCGTGCGGTTCTGCCACCCGATCGCGCACGAGCTCGGCCACGCGGCGGTGCTGCGCTACCAGCAGGACTTCCAGAAGGTCATCTCCTTCCCGCACGAGACCTGCGCGGCCGGCTACCTGCACGGCGCCGTCGAGGAGATGCTGGCCAACTCCAAGACCCCCGAGCAGGACATCCTCACCCTCTGCGCGCCCAAGAACACCGGCCCCTGCATCCACGGCATCGGCCACGGCATCATGTTCGTCACCAAGCAGGACATCCCGGCCGCCCGCGCGCTGTGCAACAAGTTCCCCACCGACACCCGCCGGATCACCTGCTCCGAGGGCGTCTTCATGCAGCTCTTCGCCCCCGACGAGGAGGACGAGAAGGCCAAGGCCAACCTCCCGGCCGACCAGCTCGCCAAGGAACCCCTCTACCCCTGCCCGGAACAGCCCGCCCTGTTCCAGTCGGCCTGCTTCTTCTACGCGCCGACCTTCTACCTCAGCTCGCACGACTACGCCAACCACCCCGAGGCCTTCGCGGACGCCCTCAAGTGGTGCCTGAACGCCAAGGCCAGCGGCGGCGCCAACGACTGCAGCCGCGGCGTCGGCTCCCGCACCATGAAGTACAACCTGGACCGCGAGGACTGGGCCGCCAACCAGTGCGCCACCGCCGCCGACGCCTGGCAGCGGCAGGCCTGCGCCCAGGGCCTGGTCAGCTACTACACCGTCAACTACACCGACGCCGGCGCGGCCGGCCGGCTCTGCGCGAAGATCACCAACAAGGAGATCGCCGGCTACTGCCGCACCGCCGGCGGGCTGCCCAACACCCTTGATTAGGGCTCGGCTCGCCGCCGGGCGCTCTCGATCCGACGCCGACACTCGGCGGGCACTGCGGCCCCTCCTCCGTCGGGGCCTTGGCCCTTCTCGCTTTCGGCGTCGGCGCGCCCTTTGGCTCGCTCGCGGGGTGTGGGCCGGCGATCGAGAGCGGGTGCGGGCGGGGCGGGCCGGGGTCGCAGGGGCGGGCGTCGGCCGGGGCGGGCCTGGGTCCGGATACGGGTCCGGGCGGGGCGTACGATCGTGGCCAGCCTGGTGCGCCGAGGAAGTCGCGCCGCCATTGCACCCTGATGGAGCACCACCGTGAGCGACGACTTCCGCACTGCCGCCCGTACGGCCGCCGAGCTGGTCTCCGACTACCTCGACGCCCTCCCGGACCGCCCGGTCTGGCAGCCGATGGACCCGGCGGACCGGCAGGCACTGCTGGAGCTGGAACTCCCCGAGCACGGTACCGGCCTCACCGACCTGCTCGGCGTGATCGGCAAGCAGGTGATGCCCGCGCCGATGGGCAACGGCAGCCCCCGCTTCTTCGGCTGGGTGAACTCCGCCCCGCAGCCCGCCGGGGTGCTCGCCACCCTCGCCGCCTCCGCCATGAACCCCAGCTCGGCCGGCGGCGACCACGCCGACGTCCACCTGGAGCGGGCCGTGGTCCGCTGGATCGCCGAACTGGTCGGCTTCCCGCACCCGCCCGGCGGCGGCATCCTCACCTCCGGCACCTCGATGGCCACCATCCTGTGCCTGGCCGCCGCCCGGCAGCGGGCCGCCCGCCGGATCGGCCACGACCTGCGCGAGGACGGCCTGGCCGGGCTGCCGCCGATGGTCGGCTACGTCACCGGCGAGACCCACTCCTGCGTCCGCAAGGCCGCCGAACTGCTCGGCCTCGGCAGCCGGCACCTGCGGACCGTCGCCACCGACCACGAGGGCCGGCTGGACACCGCCGCCCTGCGGGCCGCCGTCGCCGAGGACCGCGCGGCCGGCCGCCTGCCGTTCCTGGTGGTCGCCTCGGCCGGCACCGTCGGCACCGGGGCCGTCGACGCGTTCCACCCGATCGCCGACCTGTGCGCCGAGGAGGACCTCTGGCTGCACGTCGACGGCGCGTACGGGGCGTTCGGCGTGCTGGACCCGGCCATCGCACACCGCTACGCGGGCATGGACCGCGCCGACTCGCTCGCCCTCGACCCGCACAAGTGGCTCGGCGTACCGGTCGACTGCGGCTGCGCCCTGGTCCGCGACACCGAGGCGCTGCGCTCCACCTTCAGCCTGGTGCCGTCCTACCTGCGCGACGACGCGGCGGGCGAGCTCGGCTGGTTCTCCGAGTACGGCATGGAGCAGACCCGCCCGTTCCGCTCGCTGAAGGTGTGGGCCACCATCGCGCACCGCGGCCGGGCCGGCATCAGCGCCGACATCGCCCGCTGCACCGCGCTGGCCAGGCACCTCGGCGCCCTGGTCGAGGCCGACCCGGAGCTGGAGCTGCTGGCCCCGGTGGAGACGTCCATCGTGGCGTTCCGCCACCGGCCCGCCGGACTCACCGAGCAGGAGCTCGACACGCTGAACGCGCGCCTGCCCGCCGCCGTCCAGCAGCGCGGACGGGTCTTCGTCACGGGGGCCCTGCTGGCGGGGCGGGAGATGCTCCGGGCGTGCCTCCTCAACGCCGCCACCACCGAGGACGATCTGCGGCTGCTGCTCGCCGAAGTGCGGTCCGCCGGAGCCGAACTGACGGACCGTCCGGTGACCGGCTGACCACTCTCGGCCATCGGGCAGCCATTCGAGGACATTAACCAACAGGTCACGGGGGATTCGTGATCGTGAAACACCGGCGCGACACCATGACGACATGGACGTTTCCTCGCACACCCAGCGCTCCGCCCCCTCCCGCGCGCAGCGCCGCGGCGCCCGCCGGCACGGCTGGCGCAGAGACACCGTCGAGCTGGCGGCGGTGTTCGTCGCCGTCGCCGCGGCCGACCTGGTGGCCAACGTCGTGGTGCACGGCCACGACGGGCCGGTGCTGCTCGCCGTCTCGGCCGCCGCACTGCTCGCCACGGCGCTGTTCCACAGCTGGTGGGCGCACCGGCACCCGCACGGGCCGCCCGCGCCCGACACCCCGGCACCGCCCGGCGAGGCCGAGGCGACCGGCCCGCTGGACGCGTACCGGGCAAGCACCCTGTGGCGGATCCGCGCCACCGTCGAGGACTCCCCCGGCAGCCTGGCGCGGATCTGCACCGCCCTGGCCGGGCACGGGGTCAACATCGTCTCCATGCAGGCGCACCCGCTGCCCACCGGCACCGTCGACGAGTTCTTCGTCCGGGCCCCGCAGAGCCTCGGCCGGGCCGAACTCACCGCCGCCGTGGCCGCGGCCGGCGGGCACGACATCTGGACCGACCGGGCCGACGCCCACGACCTGGTGGACGGGCCGACCCACGTCCTCGCGCTCGCCACCCGCACCGCCCTGGACGCGGCGGAGCTGCCGGTCGCGCTGCGTCAGCTGTTCGGCCGGTGCACGATCCGGCAGTACCCGGCGCTCGGCGCGGCGACCCCCGCCGGGGTGGCCGGCCACGTGATGCGGCTGCCGGTGCCCGGCGGCGACCTGATCGAACTCACCCGGCCGCACCTGCCCTTCACCCCGACCGAGTTCGCCCGCGCCCAGGCCCTGGTCGAGCTGGACAGCCTGCTCGGCCCCCGGGTGCCCAAGGTCGAGGCCAGGCTCACCATGCCCGCCGGGGCCGACCTCACCGTCCGCCGGGCCGAACCGGCCGACAAGGCCGCGGCGCTCGAGATGCACCACCGCTGCTCCCCGGACACCCTGCGCAAGCGCTACCACGGGCCGGTCCGGGACGCCGACCGCTACCTCGACCACCTGCTCGACCCGCGCCACGGGCAGACCCTCGCGGTCGAGACCCAGGACGGCCGGATCGTCGCGCTCGCACACCTGCTCTGGGACGACGAGGGGGCGGAGGTCGCCCTGCTGGTCGAGGACGACTGGCAGCGACGGGGGCTCGGCGTCGACCTGCTCCGCCGGATGGCCGCCCTTGCACTGGAGGCGGGCGTCCCCACCGTGTACGCCGTCACCCACGCCTCCAACGGCGGCCTGATCGCCACCATGCGGCGCCTGTCCGCCCCCCTCGACTACCAGGTCGAGGACGGCACCCTGGTCATCACGGCCCACCTCGCCGAGGCCACCGAACAGCTCCCCACCCCCTGGCCCACCCGCCCCCGCCGCTGACCCTGCGGGAGCCCGTTGCGGAGGCGGTCACCTCCAACGCCGGCGGCCGCCCACCCTTCGCGCGGTTCCCCGCGCCCCGCGAGATGCCCCCGGCCCCGGCCCGGCACCTCCCAGGAGCGCGGGGAACCGCGCGAAGAACCACCCACCGGCCCCCGGAGGGGTCCGTCAAGGCACTCGCGGCAGGCCGCACCGGGTCCGGGGATCATCCCGGCCGTGTGGAGTGGGTAGGCTGGCCCCGTCCCCACCGCCCGACGGTCACTGCTCGACCCGGGTGGTGCCGCAGCAAGGAGGAACCACTGAGCATGCCAGGCACCGATTCGGAAGCCACGGGCGCGCGCGACGCCTCGCTGCCCGCCCGCGCCAAGATCGCCGTGACGGCCGGCCGGATGGCCGCTGCCCTCTCCCAGAAGGCGGGCCGCGGCAGTGGCTCGGTGATCGGCGGCAAGGTAGCCCTCAAGCTGGACCCCGACCTCCTCGCGACCCTCGCCGAGAACCTCGACGTGGTCCTGGTCAGCGCGACCAACGGCAAGACCACCACCACCCGGCTGATCGCCGAGGCGCTGCGCGCCGCCGGCCCGGTCGTCTCCAACGCGCTCGGCGCCAACATGCCAGCCGGCATCACGGCCGCGCTGGCGGGCGGCGGCGAGGCGAAGTTCGGTGTGATCGAGGTCGACGAGAAATACCTGCCGATGGTCGCCCGGGACACCCGTCCCAAGGCCATAGCGCTGCTGAACCTCTCCCGTGACCAGCTGGACCGCGCCGCCGAGACCCGGATGATGGCCGAGAAGTGGCGCGAGGGCCTCAAGGACACCGATGCGGTGATCATCGCGAACGCGGACGACCCGCTGGTGACCTGGGCCGCCTCCTCCTGCAAGAAGGTGGTCTGGGTGGCCGCCGGACAGGCGTGGAAGGAGGATGCCTGGTCCTGCCCGTCCTGCGGTGGTGTGATGCAGCGGCCCGGCGACGACTGGTTCTGCCAGGAGTGCGGTTTCCGCCGTCCCAACCCGCACTGGGCGCTGCAGGGCACCCACGTCATCGACCCGCACCGCGGTGCCTGGCCGATCACGCTCCAGCTGCCCGGCCGCGCCAACCTGGCCAACGCCACCAGCTCGGCCGCGGTGGCCGCCGTGTTCGGCGTCGCCCCGCAGGTCGCGCTGCAGCGGATGCAGTCGGTCGCCGCGGTGGCCGGCCGCTACGACGTGGTCTCCTACCTCGGCCGCGACGTCCGCCTGCTGCTGGCCAAGAACCCGGCCGGCTGGCTGGAGACGTTCTCGCTGATCGACGGCCCGCCGGCGCCGGTGATCCTCTCGGTCAACGCGCTGGACGCGGACGGCACCGACACGTCCTGGCTGTGGGACGTGGACTACGAGCGCCTGTCCGGCCACCCGATCTTCGTGATGGGCCAGCGCAAGCTGGACCTGGCCGTCCGGCTGGAGGTCGCGGGTCTGCAGTTCCAGGTCGTGGAGTCGCTGGAGGAGGCCGTCCGGGTCGCCCCGGCCGGCCGGATCGAGGCCATCGCGAACTACACCGCGTTCCAGCAGCTGCGGAAGGCGGTGGCGAGCTGATGTCCGTCCCCTCCTACCAGAACCCCGGTTTCGGTTCGGCCCCGCAGTACGGGTCCCAGCAGCAGGGAAGGCCTTCCAGGATGAGCGAGAGCAGCCTGCGGGTGGTCTGGGTCTACCCGGACCTCCTGAGCACCTACGGCGACCGCGGCAACGCCCTGGTCGTCGAGCGCCGGGCCCGCCAGCGCGGCCTCGGGGTCACCCGGATCGACGTGCGGTCCGACCAGTCGGTGCCCACCAGCGGTGACATCTACCTGATCGGCGGCGGCGAGGACCGGCCGCAGCGGCTGGCCGCCGAGCGGCTGCGCAACGACGGCGGCCTGCAGCGGGCGGCCGAGAACGGCGCGATCATCTTCTCGGTGTGCGCCGGGTACCAGATCCTCGGCCGGGAGTTCATCAACGACCTCGGTGAGCGCGAGGCGGGCCTCGGCCTGCTGGACGTGTGGACCACCCGCGGCGAGGGCGCCCGGTGCGTCGGCGACGTGCTGGCCACCGTCGACCCGCAGCTCGGCCTGCCGCAGCTGACCGGTTTCGAGAACCACCAGGGCGTCACCCACCTCGGCCAGGGCGTCAAGCCGTTCGCCTCGGTGCAGGTCGGCCGGGGCAACGGCACCGGAGACGGTACCGAGGGCGCCTGGCGGGACACCGTCTTCGGCACCTACCTGCACGGTCCGGTGCTGGCCCGCAACCCCGCCGTCGCGGACATGCTGATCAAGCTGGCGCTGGACGTGAACGCGCTCCCGCCGGCCGACACCACCTGGTACGACGCGCTGCGCGCGGAGCGGATCGCCGCCACCGGCCGTCCGGCCTAGGGCTCGCCGGGGCACGCCCCGCACCTCGCCGAGGTCCCGGCCCACGCCGGGACCTCGGCCACACCGACCGGGAGAAGACCAGCATCCGGTCCACCCGTGCCCTAGTGGCCGTCGGCATAACAGAATAGGTAGCGCTGGACGCACACCCTCCTCGGCGTCCAGCCGCAGTTTCGCGCGGAGGCGTCGACGATGCCGCTCCCGCGCCGGTGCCTGCTCGGCCGGAGGCAGGAACCGTATGCTGTGCTGAACGGTCGATTTCGGGACAAAATGTCCGAAATCGCCCGGCCGCGGTGGCGACACCGAGGTGGTCGTCCGGCCGTCCGGTTACTCCCCCAGCCTGACGGCTGGGGGTGCCCCCTGGGGAGTTGCAAAGCAATGCGTATTGGTGTCCTGACCAGCGGCGGTGACTGCCCCGGCCTGAACGCCGTGATCCGATCCGTGGTCCACCGGGGGGTGGTCGACCACGGCGACGAGATCATCGGTTTCCAGGACGGCTGGCGGGGTCTCCTCGAAGGCGCCCACCGTCCGCTGACCCTCGACTCGGTGAGCGGCATCCTCGCCCAGGGCGGGACGATACTGGGTTCCTCGCGGGTCCAGCCGAGCCACCTGCGCGACGGTGTGGAGCGCGCCAAGCGGTACTGCGCGGACCTCGGCATCGACGCGGTCATCCCGATCGGCGGCGAGGGCACCCTCAAGGCCGCGAAGCTGATGAGCGACGGCGGCCTGCCGGTGGTCGGTGTGCCGAAGACCATCGACAACGACATCGCCTGTACCGACGTGACCTTCGGCTTCGACACCGCCGTGTCGGTGGCCACCGACGCGCTGGACCGGCTGAAGACCACCGCCGAATCGCACCAGCGGGTCATGGTGGTCGAGGTGATGGGCCGTCACACCGGCTGGATCGCGCTCAACGCCGGCATGGCGGCCGGTGCCCACGCGATCGTGGTGCCGGAGCGGCCGTTCCACATCGACAAGCTCACCGAGGTGGTGCGCGAGCGCTTCGAGCGCGGCAAGAAGTTCGCCATCGTGGTCTGCGCGGAGGGCGCCAAGCCCGAGCCCGGCACCATGCACTGGGAGGAGGGCACCCGGGACATCTACGGGCACGAGCGGTTCACCGGGATCGCCACCCAGCTCTCCGGCGAGCTGGAGCACCGGCTCGGCAAGGAGGCCCGCCCGGTGATCCTCGGCCACACCCAGCGCGGCGGCACGCCCACCGCGTACGACCGGGTGCTGGCCACCCGGTTCGGCTGGCACGCGGTGGAGGCCGCCCACAAGGGTGCGTTCGGGCACATCACGGCGCTGCAGGGCACCGAGATCAGGCTGGTCCCGCTGGGCGAGGCCGTCGCCGAGCTGAAGACCGTCCCCGCCGAGCGCTACGTCGAGGCCGAGACCGTCATCTGACCCGCCGTCCGACCGGGCCCCCTGCCGCGCACCCGCGGCCGGGGGCCCGTCGTCGTTCCTCGGCCGCGGTCTACTCCGCGGCCTCCTGGTGGCCGTCGTGCAGGCCGCCGTCACCGCCCTGGCCGGTGGTGTCCTCGGGTGCCACCGGCACGGACAGCGGGGCGAGGTCCCAGGCGTACGCGCCGACCGAGTCGGCGATGGCCTCGATGTTCACCGCGAAGACCTTCCGGTCCAGGTTGGTGAGGGTGTCGCAGGCCTGGTGGTAGCAGGTGTCGTAGGCCACCCCGGCGACGCCGCCGTAGCGGGCCGCCTGGGCCTCGGTCTTGATGCCCTCGGCGCCGGTGAAGGTGCCGCCGGAGGGGATGCCGGCGTCGATGAACGGGCCGTAGTCGGAGCGGCCGGTGAAGTCGCTGCCCTCGTGGGCGAGGTGGTGGCGGTCCAGGTAGCCGGTGAGCCGCCGCTCCAGCTGGGCGGAGCTGGCCGGGCCGGGGCCGGAGCCGGCGTGGTCGGAGTCGTCGCCGTCGTAGACGAAGCGCACCGGGTTGGGCGAGGCGATCATGTCGAAGTTGAGGTACAGCTTGATCTTCGCGCGGTCCGCCTCGGACAGCGAGGCGACGTACTTCTCCGAGCCGACCAGGCCGAACTCCTCGGCGGACCACCAGACGAACCGCACCTTGTTGCCGACCTGGTGGCCCGCCAGCTGCTCGGCCACCTCCAGGATGCCCGCGGAGCCGGAGCCGTTGTCGTTGATGCCGGGCCCGGCGAGCACGGAGTCCAGGTGGGCGCCGACCACGACGGTGTTGCGTTCGTCGCCGCCGCGGGTCTCGGCGATCACGTTCCAGGTGTGGCGGGTCTCGTGGAAGGTCCGGATCTCCAGGGCGAGGGTCACCGGGCCCGCCGCGGCCCGCGCGGCCAGCGCCCGGCCGGCGTCCCTGGTGATCCCGCCGGTCGGGACGCGGGCGACGGCCGGGTCCCCGAGGGTGCCGTTGACCGGGCCGTCGGCGTTGTTGTACACCAGCGCGCCGACCGCGCCGGCGGCCGCCGCGGCGGCCTGCTTGACCGCGAAGGTGCATCCGCCGCGCTGGATCAGCGCGATCTTCCCGGTGAAGGCGCCGGGCGCGTAGTCGCCGTCCTCGCAGCCGCTGGTGGCGTCCTCGGGCACGGCCGCGAGCTGCGCGGTGAGCCCGCCGGCCGGGGTGCTCGCGGAGTACGTCATGGCCGAGACCGGGACCTCCTCGGCGGCGGGCGCGACCAGCGCGAGGTGCTCGGCCAGGGTCTGCGCGAAGACGTAGTCGAACTCGTGCCGCGAGACCTTCAGTCCGGCCCGGCGGGCCCGGTCGGCGACGTACTCGGCCGACTCCCGGTGGCCGGGGGAGCCGGCGACCCGGGTGCCGCCGTTGCGGTCGGCGATCCGCTGAAGGGCCTTCAGGGTGCGGTAGGCGTCGTCCGCGTCGCTGCTGCGGACCAGTTCCCGGGCCAGCCGCTCGCCGCGGTCGGCGCGGGTGGTGGCGGCAGACGCGGGCGCGGCGGCCAGCACCAAGGGGGCGGCCAGCGCGGCGGCGGCGAGCGCCGCTTGCGCGGCCCTGCGGTGTCGTCGGTTCAAGGCGTGTCCTTCCAGCGGTCCGTGACGGTGCGTGGGGTGACGCGAGGACGGGGAGGCGCTGGAGGGGAAACTACCGGCAAAGAGATGGCATGGACATCCCCATGACACGGCCATGGGGACGAATTCACGCCTGTGCCGTCCGGCGCCGCCCCGGGCACGATCCCGGGGCGGCGCCGAGGCGGACCGGCCGGGCTCAGCCCTGGTAGACCCGGGCCGCCGCGATCGGCCGCTCGCTCACGGGGTGCGCCACCGTGGAGTTGACGCCCCAGCGGTACCCGGCGAACAGCTTGGTCGTGGCGTCCGCGTAGAACACCAGATGCCCGTAGCCGACGCCGTTGTACTCCTTCCAGCCCGGCGTCTCATCCGGACGCTCCTCGATCCGGGTGTCGGGGAACGCCCGGTAGAGGGCCTCCGCACCCGCCGAGGCGGCCGGGTTGCCGTGCGGGTTGCTGGTGCAGTCGATGACCTCGAAGACGTACGGGACGACGCCGGCGCCGACCCGGGCGTCCGCCGACGAGGCCCAGGTGCCCTTGCGCTCCCTGATCATCACGATGTGCCCGGTGTACGGGGTGGTGGTGGCGTCCTCGTCGTAGTCGAAGGCCACGAAGTCGCCCGGACGCAGGTTGACCGGCTTGGTGACGGCGGTGAAGTGCGGGATCGCGGCGGCGTTGGCGAAGCCCGCCCGGAACTTCTCGGCGGTCGGGAAGAGCTTGCCGGGCTCGGTGCCGAAGTAGTCGCGGAAGTACTGCTTCGTCGCCCAGCGGGCCGGGTCCTGCTCCTCGGTCGCCGAACGCGGCCCGTAGGTGCGCTCCAGCACCAGCGAGACGAAGGACGAGCACTGCGCCAGCACCCGGAACTGCTCCGGGTGGCCGGGCTCGCCCCACACCGCGGTGGAGTTGTCGTCCGGGAACTGCCCGGCCAGCTTGTAGCGGTTGGCCTCGGTGCCCCAGGGCAGCGTGCGCAGGTACTCGACCAGGGTCTCGGCCTCGATCTGGTGCGGCGGCTTGACCTGGTACGGGCTGGGCGGCGGGACCTCGGCGGCGGCCGCGCGGGCGGCCGGTGCGGCGGCCAGCAGCGCGGCGCCGGCCGTACCGGCGGTACCGGCCATCAGGGCCCTGCGGGTGAGGCGGTGTTCGGACATGGCGGATCCCCCGTAGCAGAACTGTCGGACTGTCGTTCGAGCGATCATGATCCTAGAGAGTTGATCACCCGTCCGACCGGCGTTCCGACAGATCGGCCCGGCCCTCCGCTCCTGGGCCGTATCCGACCCGTGACGGGCCGCCACGCGGGGGCGGCGGCCTGCCGGGGATCAGTGCTTGCGGTGGGTACGGCGCCTGCGCACCAGCAGGACGGCGCCGCCGCCGGCGGCGATGAGAGCGGCCCCGATGACGCCGGCGCCGGTGGCACCGCCGCCGGTGGAGGCGAGCACTCCGTCGCCGGCGCGGGTACCCGGCGTCGTGCCGTCAGGGACGGGGTTGAAGGTGGAGCCGATGACGGTGTGGTCGTCCGACTGGTCGGAGGTGGGCGGGACCGCCGGCGTCGGGGAGTGCGAGGCCTTCGCCGTGGCGGTGGCCGGGCCCGTGGGGCTGGGGGCCGGGGTGGTGGGCCTACCGGTCGGCGGGGTGCCGGCGTCGTCTCCGAGCTGGATGCGGACATCCGCACCGGCGGCGGTGGTCTGGGTGACGCTGACCGACAGGTGCGCGGAGGTGTCGACGAGCGCGCCACCGCCGGTGCTGAACGAGCCCGTGCCGGTCTTGTCGTCGCGCTTGACGTTGCTGATCATGATCGCGCGGTCGTAGTGCCCGCCCGGGACCTGGTAGACGTCCACGCCCTGGGCGACGTCGCGGTCCGCGGTGGCCGCGTCGGGCGTGCGGTACTCGACGACGATCCGGTCGCCGCCGGTCCCCAGCGGGAGGTCGACGGCGCGTACGCCGGAGGTCCCGGGTGCGTGCAGCGGGGTGAGGTGGACGGAGGTGGTGGCCGAGGGCGTGGTGACCTGCTGGGCGGTGAGCCACTTCAGGGACAGCAACTCCGGTGCGGTCAGGCCCTTCTTCTCGCCGCCCGCGCCCATGGGGGTCCGGTAGCTGTAGCCGTCCGCGGTGCAGGCGGTGAAGGTGCCGGCCGGGCACAGGTGCCGTTCCTGGTGGGCGAAGCCGAGATTGTGGCCGGCCTCGTGGACGATGGCCGCCTTGTCGCCGACGGCGCCCTCGTGGAACCAGGTCTTGGGGCCCGGCATGGAGCCGAGGCCCCACCACTCGCTGCAGAACTTGGTGTTCATGACGACCGAGATGTGGTCGTACGTCACATCGGGGATCGCCTTGCGGGCGAGGTCCGCCATCTTTCCGGTGTCGCAGGCCGCGGAGTCGTCCATGTCGATGGTGAACGGCCCGAAGACGCCGTCGCCCTTGGCGGGAACGATGCTCAGCCGCCCGCCGGAGTTGTCGGCGTAGTACGACGCGAGCGAGTCCGTGGCACCGAAGAAGTTCCGTACCGCCTGGTCGTGGGCCTTCTGCGGGTCGGCCAGTGCCAGGTTGCGAAAGTTGACGAGCACCACGGCGCGATGATCGACGCTCTGCGGGGCCGGCTCGGCCGACGCCGGTGCGGCGAGCAGACCGAGGGACGCGGCGGCGGCGCCGGTGGCGGCGACGCAGCGCCGGCTCCTCTTCGGACGGTGGTTGGCCACGGTGCGTTCTCCTTCTGGGTGGTCGGTCGGTGCGGGTGCCCGGCAGGCGGCAGCGCGCCGCGGGGCCGGGCCGGACGGGTGTCGGCCGATCGTCATGGCGTGCTCCCTCCCGGTCCGTCGGTTCCTGCGATGGGAGACCGGGCCGGTGAGCGGGCGACCTGCGACTTTGCCGAATCTTTACCCGGCGGGGTCCCTGCGGCGCTCCGCACCGGCGGTGCGTGCGCGGATCAGCCCGGCACCACGCTCCCGCCGGCCCCCGCGCCCTCATCGACGGGCACCCGCCCACCCGGCACCCGCCCCGCGCCGCGTACCGGAACGGCCGGGTCCGCGGCAGAGCGCCCGTTGCCGGACAGGTCGGCGGACATGGCACACTTGCGCGCTATCCGGTCGGCGCAGCCCGTCCTCGCGCGGCGGACATGGCCGTCGGCCAGGACCGACCGGGCATCGGCGAGCAGACAGGAGTGGGCGTTGCGCGTACTGGCGACGGAGACCCGGACGGACTTGACCGATCTGACCGATGCGCAGCTGGCCGTCCTGCTGCGCGAGCCCGCGTCCCCGGCGGGGCCGACCGTCCGCGATGTGATGGGCGAGGTGTTCGCCCGTCACCACCCGGCCGTGCTCGCCTACGCCCGCACCTGCTGCCGGGACGCCGCCACCGCCCACGATCTCGCGGCCGAGGCCTTCGCCCGCACCTACCGTTCGGTCGTCTCCGGGGCCGGACCCCAGCACGCCTGGCGCGCCTACCTGCTGACCTGCGTCCGCCGCACCGCCGTGGACTGGGCACGCGAGGGCGCGCGCACCCAGCTGTCGGACGACTTCGAGTCCTGGGCCGACACCCTGCCCGCGGGCCACGACGCGGAAGGGGCCGTGCTCGCCGCCGAGGAGGTGTCGCTCGTCCTGCGCGCCTACCGGTCGCTGCCCGAACGCTGGCAGGCCGTGCTGTGGCACTCGGTCGTCGAGCACGAGGCCGCCGATGCGACCGCCCGGCGTCTCGGCATCACCGCGGGCGGCGTCGGTTCACTGGTCGCCCGCGCCCGCGAAGGCCTGCGCGAGGCCTATCTGCGGGCCCACCTCGACCAGACCGCCAGCGAGGAGTGCCGGCACTTCGGCGCGCTGATCGCCACCTCCGTCCGCAGGCCGGACAAGCGCGTCGCCCGCGACCTCGACCGCCACCTCCGGTCCTGCGCCGACTGCGCGCGGGCCAGCCGCGACCTGCGGGACCTCAACGGCCGCCTCGGCGCCATCCTGCCCGCGGGGATCCTGCTCTGGCACCCCGTGAGCCTCTGGCCGTCGGCGGCGGGGCACGGCGTCCACCTGGCTGCCGCCAAGTTCGGGGTCGCACGCCGGCTGGCCAGTGCGAAGGTCGCGTGGACGGCGGCGGCCGTCACCGGTGCGACCGTCGCCGCCGTCGCCATCGCGCCGAACCTGTCACACCCGTCCCACCCGGCTGCGGCGCCGACCGCCGCCCCGGTGCGGGAGCCCGCGGGCCAGGACCCGACCGTGTCGGCCACGCCGGCCGCCGCCTTCGCCCTGCCGCCCGCGGCGCGGTCCTCCTCCGCCCCCTCGGCGTCCGCTCCCCCGGGCTCGTCCGCCGCTTCCCCGTCGTCGCCCCCGGGTTCGCGGTCCATGGTCAACGCCATGACCGGCCTGTGCGCCCAGGCGGACCCCGGTGGCGCCATCACCCAGCACGACTGCGACCGGAGCGCCGACCAGACCTGGATCCTGCTTCCCGCCGGTGGCAACGCCCGCATCAAGAACCTCGGCACCGGCCGCTGCCTGGGCACCGGGGGCAGCACGACCGACGGCGCCCTCCTGGTCCAGGAGGACTGCGCGGCCTCGAACGCGGATCAGGTCTGGACGTTCTGCGACAACGGCATGGTCGTGAACGCCGCCGACGGCCTGCTCATCGGCCTGAAGCACTGGCCGAAGGCCGACCATCCGGGGTCCGGCGATCAGCTGACGCAGAGTCAGAACTACTACGACAGCCAGGCGTTCCGCTGGCAGCAACGCCCGTTGGGTACCTGAGTGGCGGGCCCCCGCGCCGGGTCATTCGCCCTGGCCGGCGCTTCCCATCGGGCCGATCTTCACCGGGGATCCGCTGCCGTCCGTGACCGGCAGCGAGCCGGCGCCCGGCCAGGGCAGGGTGACCGGGTGGGTCTCGTCCGGCGGGGTCACCACCAGACCGGTGATCCGGACGCCTGAGCCGCCCGAGGTGTTGGCCGGGTAACTGATGCCGAAGTACGTCGACTTGCCGGTCTTCACGACGCCCGTGACGACCGGCTCGCCGGAGCGCTTCGCGGACAGCGTGCCCGCGGAGGTCTTCAGGTCCACGCCCGCGTATCCGGAGAGCGTGCAGTCCTTGCCGCTGTGGTTCTTCAGCTCGACCACGACGGTGTTCTCCGCGTCGCCGGTGATGGTGCGATCGGCGGCGGTGATGGTCAGGTCCGAGGTCTTGCACTTGGTGCTCTGCCCGCCCCCGGCGGGGCCGGTCGGAGCGGCGGTGGGCGAGGTGCCGCCCTTCCCGGGAGCCCCGGAAGCCGGCCCGGTCGAGGCCTGCCCGCCCGAAGCCGGCCCGCCGCCGGGGGAGGCGCCGGTGGCCGTGGTCGGGGCAGCGGCCGGGGCGCCTTGCGCGGTGCCCGAACCGTCGTCCTGGCAGGCGCTGAGCGTGAGGGCCGCGCAGGCGGCCAGGACGGCGAAGGCGAACTTGCGGACGCGCACGGTGTGTTCCTCCGGGTGAGGTGGCGGTGCCTGGTGCTCGGTGCGAGCGGGATTCCGAAACCCAGGACCGCCCGCCCGGACGAACCGTTCCGCCCGGGCCACCCTCGGGACAAGGCTGTGACATGTACGGATGGAAACCACCCGCGCCGCCCGCGCATCGCCACCCGCTACGGAGCCGCGACGGCGGTGTCGGCCGGGGATGGCAGGATGACGGGCCGAGTGCCGGTTCCCAGGAGGACGAGATGCGACAGCGGCTCAATCTGATTCTGCTCGGTGTGCGCGATGTCGCCGCCTCGGTCGCGTTCTACCAGGCGCTGGGCTGGAAGAGGTCGACGGCGGGCTCGGACGGGCTCGCACTGTTCGAACTGGGCGGGGTCGCGGTCGCGTTCCAGTCCCGGGCGGCCTTCGCAGCCGACGCCGGTCTGCCCGACCGGGACCAGGGTGGCTTCGCCGGCTTCGCGCTGGCGTACGTGGCCCGCAGCGCCGAGGAGGTGTACCGGGTGATGGCCAGGGCCGCCGAGCTGGGCGCCACCGTGACCCGTCCGGCCGGCCCGAACGCCTGGGGCCACAGCGGGTACTTCACCGATGCCGACGGCCACCTGTTCGAGGTCCTCCACGAAGACGGCTGGATCTTCGACGACCACGACGACCTGGTGCTCTGATCGCCCGCCCCTGAGCTCCTCGGGAGGCCGCTGGCCAGGCCAGGCCTCCCACGGAAGTGGCAGGGCAGGCCTGTTGCCCGGCACCCGGCTCCGGCGCACCTCGTTCCCGCCCGCCGCGAGCGGGGCCGCTCGCTTGCCGCCGGGCCAGGCCCGGCCCACGTCAAGGCCGTTCGCCCCCGATGAGCGGCGGGACCCACTCGGGCGGAGGCCCGCCTCCCGTTCACCGTCCGTCGCGGTGCCGGCCGGGCCGGTCGTGCGAACGGTCCGGCCCGGTCAGTCCAGGTGTGCCTGGAGGTCGGCGATCCGGTGGGTGGCGAGGGCGAAGGCGGCGGGGTCGAGGCGGCCGGAGGTGAGGGCGTCGGCGAGGGCGGTCGTGGCGTCGCGGCCCTGGGCCGGGTCGCCGGACGAGCAGAGCAGCAGGTCCACGCCGGCCGTGGCGGCGGCCACCGCGCGGTGGCCGGTGTCGCCGAAGTCCCGTAGCGCGCCCGCTTCCAGGGCGTCGGAGAGGGTGACACCGCGGAAGCCGAGCCGGCCGCGCAGCTCCTGCCCGACCACGGCGGGCGACAGGCCCGCCGGCCGGTCCGCGTCCAGGGCCGGGTAGACGGCCCAGGACAGCATCACCAGGCGTACCCCGGCGGCGACGGCGGCCCGGTACGGCGCCTCGTCGACGGTCCGCAGGGTGGCCTCGTCGACCGGCAGGGTGACCGGTGCCAGGTCGGTGTTCTCGGCGGTGGCCGCGGTGCCCAGGCCCGGGAAGTGCTTGGCGGTGGCGGCGACGCCGGTGCGCTGCTGGGCGGTGAGGAAGGTGCCGCCGAGTTCGGCGACCGCCTGGGGGTCGCTGCTGAAGGAACGTTCCTTGCGGTCGATGAAGTTGCCGGGCGTCCGGTAGACGTCCAGGACCGGGGCGAGGTTGACGTTGAGCGCGAGGCCCGCGAGGTTCTCCCCGGCGCCGCTCCCGGCCGAGGCCGCCGCGGCCCGCGGGTCGGCGGAGGAGCCGACGGCCCGCGCGGACAGCTCCGGCGCGCCGGGCACCCGCCGTACCGGGCCGCCCTCCTGGTCGGTCATCAGCAGCAGCGGTGTCCGGACGCCGCTGGTGCGCCGCGCCTCGCGCAGCTGCCGGACCGCCGATCCGAACTGGCGGGCGTCCGCGTAGTTGTCCTTGAAGAAGATGACGCCCGCGGCCCGGCCGCCGCGGATCTCCGCCAGCAGGTCCTCGGGCGGAGCGAGGCCCTGGTACGAGTAGATCACCCGCTGTCCGGCGAGCTGTCGCGCCGTCAGCCCGGCGGGCGGGCTCGGTGCGGCTGCGGCGGCCACCGCGACCAGCAGCAGCGCCAGCGCGGTGACGGTCCATCGGGTGGGTACGGGTGCGCGCACGGGCCTCTCCTTCGTACCCCCCGTCGACCCGGCCACCCTACGGCGGGCCCGCGGTGGCGCCGGGTGCGACGCGCCCCGCCGTACGGGTGCGACATGCCCGGCCGTACGGCGCGCCCGCCGGGCGGGCGGGGACCGGTGGCGCAGGCTCGCGGGCATGCGCCCACCGTCCCGACGGACCGCCCTCGCCGCGGCCGCCCTGGCCCTGCTGCTGCCCGCGGCGAACGCGACCGCACGGGCCGACGAGCCCGGCCCGCCGGTGGAGGTGGTGGACGGGCTCGGCTTCGACGCCTGTACCGCGCCGCCGCTGGGGACGATGCAGGCGTGGTGGGACGACTCGCCGTACGAGGCGGTCGGGATCTACCTCAGTGGAAGTCAGCGGGCCTGCAAGCAGCCGGAGTTGACGGCCTCCTGGGTACGGGAGGTGCAGGCGATGGGGTGGCGGCTGATCCCCACCCACGTCGGCCTGCAGGCCCCCTGCAACGTCAGCGCCGGCAAGCCCGCGAAGTTCGACCCGGACCGCGCCCGGGAGCAGGGCCGGCAGGAGGCCGAGGAGGCGGAGGCCGCCCTCGCCGAGCTCGGCCTGGGCGAGGGCAGCCCGGTCTACCTGGACATCGAGGCGTACGCCCCGGGGGCGGACCCGGCCTGTGGCGACGCCGTGGCGGACGCGGCCGCCGGCTGGACCGAGGAGCTCCACCGGGCGGGCTACCTGTCCGGCGTCTACTCCAGTCTCGACTCCGGCGTCCGTGACCTGGCGGCCGCCGCCCGGGCCGGCCGCACCCCGGTGCCGGACGCGCTCTGGTACGCGCGCTGGGACGGCCGCCAGGACACCGGCGGCACCGGCAGCACCGGCGGCCTGTCCGACGACCTGTGGGCCGGTCACCGGCGGATCCACCAGTACGCGGGCGATGTGCGGGAGACCTGGGGCGGGGTGACCCTGAGCATCGACCGCAGCCGGGTCGACGGCCCGGTGGCGGTCGCCGCCGGGCCGTCGGGCGAGTGGAGCGGGCAGTCCGGGAGGAGCGGCGGCCGGTGACCCGGCCGGCGGCGCTCAGCCCTCGGTCGAGCGGGCCCAGAGGTTGAGGCCGGCGTCGGTGGCGTACCGGTCGATCTCGGCGATCTCGTCGTCGCCGAGCGCGGGCCCCTGGAGGGCGGCCACGTTGGCCTCCAGCTGGGCGACCGAGGAGGCGCCGATCAGGGCGGAGGTCATCCGGGGGTCGCGCAGCAGCCAGGTGAGGGCCAGCTGGGCCAGGGACTGGCCGCGGCGGGCGGCGATGTCGTTCAGTGCCCGCAGCTTGTGCAGGGTCTCCTCGGTGATCGCCCCGGGGTCGAGCGACTTGCCCTGGGCGGCCCGCGAGTCGGCGGGGATGCCGGAGAGGTAGCGGTCGGTCAGGATGCCCTGGGCGAGCGGCGCGAAGCCGATGCAGCCCGCGCCCTCGGCCTCCAGCACGTCGAGCAGCCCGTCGTCCTCGATCCACCGGTTGAGCATCGAGTACGACGGCTGGTGGATCAGCAGCGGAACCCCGAGGCCGCGCAGGATGTCCGCCGCCTCCTTGGTCTTCTCGGCGTTGTACGAGGAGATGCCGGCGTACAGCGCCTTGCCCTGGCGGACCGCGGACGCGAGCGCGCCCATGGTCTCCTCCAGCGGGGTCCGCGGGTCGAAGCGGTGCGAGTAGAAGATGTCGACGTACTCCAGGCCCATCCGGCGCAGCGACTGGTCGAGGCTGGCCGTCAGGTACTTGCGCGAGCCCCACTCGCCGTACGGGCCGGGCCACATGTCGTAGCCGGCCTTGGTGGAGATCACCAGTTCGTCGCGGTAGGGGTGCAGGTCGGCGGCCAGATGGCGGCCGAAGTTGGCCTCGGCGGAGCCGTACGGCGGGCCGTAGTTGTTGGCCAGGTCGAAGTGGGTGATGCCGAGGTCGAAGGCCCGGCGCAGGATCGCGCGCTGGGTCTCGAAGCTGCGGTCGTCGCCGAAGTTGTGCCACAGGCCGAGCGAGATCTCCGGCAGGTCCAGGCCGCTGCGGCCGCTGCGGCGGTAGCGCATGGAACCGTCGTAGCGCTCTTCGGCGGCCCGGTACGGGGCGGTGGTCATCAAGGCCTCCAGACGTGATTTGTTTCGAGCAAGAACAATATCGGACCGGACATTCCACCCCGACACGGGAGTCCACCACGGCCGCGCGGCCCGCTCCACCGGACTCGCCGGGCGGAGGCCGGCCGGGCCCTTGACGTTCTGACATTCTGTGCAAACATTGTCAGTATGTCGGAGGACGAGAAGGTCACCCTGATCCTGGACGCGGCCTACGCCTGCTTCGCCCGCCACGGCGTACGGCGCACCACGATGGAGGACATCGCCCGCGAGGCGGGGATGTCGCGCCCGTCGGTGTACCAGTACGTGCGCAACAAGGAGGACGCCTTCCGCCGGCTCGCCGGGCAACTGCTCGACCGGGCCCTCGCCGAGTCGCGCGCCGCCGCGGCCCGACCCGCCGACGACCCCGCCGACCGGCTCGCCGCCGCGCTGGCCGGCAAGCTCGGCCTGGTCCAGCGGATGTGGCAGGACAGCCCGGCACACGCCGCCGAGCTGCTCGGCGTCGACGCCAGGCTGTCCGCCGAGCTGATCACCGCGTACGAGGCGGCCATGCGCGAGCTGCTCGCCGACCTCGCCCCGGCCGGCCTCTCCCGGGCCGCGGCGCTCGAGCTGGCCGAGCTCCTGCTCGCCTTCACCCGCGGCCTGGAGGCCGACCTCACCGACCCCGACGCGCCGGCCCGCCGGCTGCGCCAGGGCGTGCGCCTGATGGTCACCGGCCTCGCCCACTCCCCCACCACCTCCCTGGAGCCGTCATGACCACCGCAGTCCTGATCACCGGTACCTCCTCCGGCATCGGCCGGGCCACCGCCGAGCGCCTGCTGAACCGCCGCGACCTCACCGTCTGGGCCACCGCCCGCAGCACCGACTCGATCGCCGACCTGGCCGCGGCCGGCGCCCGGGTGCTGCCGCTGGACGTCACCGACGAACAGTCGATGGCCGCCGCCGTCCGGGCCGTGGAGGCCGAGCACGGCGCGGTCGGCGCGCTGGTCAACAACGCCGGGTACGGCGAGTACGGCACCATCGAGGAGACCGACCTGGACGGGGTGCGCCGCCAGTTCGAGACCAACGTCTTCGGGCTGGCCCGGATGACCCAGCTGGTGCTGCCCGCCATGCGCGCGGCCGGCCACGGCCGGATCGTCAACGTCGGCTCGATGGGCGGCCGGATCGTCTTCCCGGCCGGCGGCTACTACCACGCAAGCAAGTACGCGGTGGAGGCGCTCACCGACGCCCTGCGGTTCGAGGCGGCGCCCTTCGGGATCAAGGTCAGCCTGATCGAGCCCGGCCTGATCCGCACCCGGTTCGGCGACACCGCCGCCCGTACCCTGGCCGGCTCGGCCCCCGCGGCCGGACCGTACACCGCCCTCAACACCACCGCCGACCAGCAGATGGCCGACGGCTACCGCAACGCCCTGCTCTCTGCACCGCCGGAGACCGTCGCCAAGGTGATCGAGCAGGCCGTCCGCTCGCCCCGCCCGCGCACCCGCTACCTGGTCACGCCCGCCGCGAAGGCGCTAGTGCACACCCGCCGGCTGTTCGGCGCCCGGGTCTTCGACGGGTTCCTGCGGATGCAGTACCGCAGCGCCGCCTGACCACCCGGCCGGGCGGCGGGTACGGGGGCGGGTACGGGCCGCGGTTAAGCCCCGCCTAGGGTGGGTCCGAAGCAAAACGGAGGAAACCGGACCCGCCGGGGCCGGCCCGCCCGACGCACCACGAGGGAAAGCAGGACGCGCCGATGGGCGACGGCATGGCAGGAATGCACCACCACGGGACGACGCTCGGCCCGTTCACCCTCTCCTCCAGCCTCAGCTGGTCACCCGACTGGCCGTTCCTGATCGGCGCCCTGCTCGCCCTCGGCCTGTACACGGCGGGCGCCGTCCGGCTGTGGCGCCGCGGCGACCGCTGGCCGGTCGGCCGCATGATCGCCTGGGTGGCGGGCATCGGCACCCTGGTCCTGGTCACCAACACCGGGCTGAACGACTACGGCATGGTGCTGTTCAGCGCGCACATGATCCAGCACATGGTGCTGAGCATGCTCTCCCCCATCCTGCTGCTGCTCGGCGCCCCGATCACGCTCGCCCTGCGCGCGCTGCGCCCGGCCCGCAAGGGCAGCGGGAAGGGCCCGCGCGAACTGCTGGTGGCGCTGCTGCACAGCCGGTACGTGCGGATCGTCTCGCATCCGGCCTTCACCATCCCGCTGTTCATCGCCAGCCTGTACGCGCTGTACTTCAGCCCGCTGTTCGACCTGCTGATGCAGTACCGGCTCGGGCACATCGGGATGATGGTGCACTTCCTGGCGGTCGGGATGCTGTTCTTCTGGCCGATCATGGGCGTCGACCCGGGGCCGCACCGGCCCGGTTTCGTGATGCGGATCATCGAGCTGTTCATGGGGATGCCGTTCCACGCCTTCTTCGGCGTCGCGGTGATGATGGCCACCCACCCGCTGGTCACCACCTTCACCGCCGCGACCGCCCCGCCCGGCACCGACCTGCTGAACGACCAGAAGATCGCCGGCGGCATCACCTGGGCGTTCGGCGAGATCCCGACCGCCATCGTGCTGATCGCGCTGACCCTCCAGTGGGCCAAGTCCGAGGAGCGCCAGGCCCGCCGCCGCGACCGCGCCGCCGACCGCGACGGCGACGCCGAGCTGAACGCCTACAACGCCTACCTGGCCTCGCTCGACCGGCGCGGCCGGCAGGCCGAGGCCGGCTGAGCCGGCCCCCGCCGCGCCACGGGCCCCGTTCCACCTCCGGGTGGGACGGGGCCCGTGGCGTGTCCGGCGGACCTCCAGCCGGTCCGTCGCCCAGGCCGGCCCCACCGCCGCCACCCGGGCCACCAGCGGCGCGCCCCAGCACGACTCCCGCAGGTGCTCGCGCAACGCCGACAGCGGGCCGGCACCGGCGCGGCCGCCCCGGGCGCGCGGCCGCCCGCCGGTGTCCTCATCCCGTCCGGGCCGGGGCGGTCACGAGTACACCAGGGGGCAGCCGCGCCGGATCGAGTGCTGGGCCGCGCGCAGGAAGAGCGCGACGTAGAAGGCCGCGTCCAGGTCGGCGCCCCACGGGCCCGGGCGGACGGCGGCGAGCTCCTGGGCCGTGCCGTCCAGGAACCAGTTCGTCAGATCGAGGTTGTCGCACATCTGCGGCACTTCCGCGGGCAGCCCGACGGCGGCGGCCAGCCGCTCCGCGAGCGCCAGCACCTGCGGGGCTCCGGCCACCAGGTGCAGCTCCGGGTCGTCGGCCTCCAGCGGCACCCAGCAGTCCTCCTCCAGGGGGACCGGCAGCAGCACCGACCAGCCGCAGAGCGTCTCGGTCTGCTCCGGCGTCAGCTGCGCCTCGCACAGCGCCAGGAACCCGGCCATCGGCGGGACCAGCTTCTCCTCGAAGGCCTGCCCCGAGCCCCGGACGAAGGCCGGCTCCTCCGGGACGTCCACGTACGGTGGCCGCCCGCGCCGCACCAGCTCGGCGTTGACGGCCGTGGCGGCCACCGCCCATCCTTCCTCGTCCTCGCCGAACCACTCCGACCCGCCGATGCTCACCAGGTAGATCCCCATGGCCCGGACCGTAGGGCGTCCCACTGACAGCCGGGACCGACGGGCGGGCACGGTCAGCGGGCGGGCGCGGTCAGCAGGCGGCGCAGGGCCAGGGCGTCCGGGGCGAGGGCCGTGAGCAGGGTGGCGGCCGTTCCGGGGAGCATGAGCAGGGCGGCGTCGGCGTCGGGCGGGGGCGCCGGGGGTGCGGGCAGGCCGACGGTGAGCAGCTGGCCGAGGGTGCGGTGGCCGCCGAGGGAGGCCGGGCCGTCCCAGCCGGGGGCGCCCGGGCCGAGGTCGGTCTGCTGGTCGAGGATCGGGTACCCGGCCTGGTGGACCGTCAGCCGGGAGGTGAGGCGGCCGGGCGGTGCGCCGCGGGCGTGGTCGTGGTGGCGGCCGAGCACCTGCTCCTCGCGCAGGCGCAGGACGGCGCCGGGGGCCAGGGTGATGCGGGTGGTCAGCACCAGGTGGCTGCCGGTGGCGGCGACCACGGGTTCGGGCAGCCAGTCGAGGCGGGCGCCCTCCGCGACGGTGAGGTCGACGGTGAGCCGGGCGGGACCGGGCTGCGCGCCGGGGAGGCTGATGGTGGCGGCGGCGCTGGTGAGTTCGAGGACGGCGCCGGGCCGCAGCTCGGCGCGGACGGCGAGCCGGTCGCCGCCGAGCGGGGCGGCCATCGATCCGATCATGGTGACCCGGTGGCCGCGGGTGCGGCGCAGCGCGATCGGACCGGCGCCGGCCAGCACGGGCAGGGCGGTGCCACCCCGTCCGTCCGGCTCGGCGACGATCCGGGCGAGCGCCTCAAGCGTGCTGGTCAACGGCGGTCCAGGCGTGCAGCCGGGCGCGTACCCAGGCGGCGATCGGGTCGATGCCGTCGGGGGCGGCGAGGGAGCAGAACAGGGTCGGCAGGTCGCCGCGCTGGGCGGCGGCGTCGCGGGCCATCACGCCGAGGTCGGCGCCGACCAGGAGGGCGAGGTCGGTCTTGTTGATCACCAGCAGGTCGGAGGTGGAGACGCCGGGGCCGCCCTTGCGGGGGATCTTGTCGCCGCCGGAGACGTCGATGACGAAGATCTGGTGGTCGACCAGGCCGCGGCTGAAGGTGGCGGTGAGGTTGTCGCCGCCGGATTCGACCAGGATCAGGTCGAGCGGGCCGAGTGCGTCCTCCAGTTCCTCGACGGCCTCCAGGTTGGCGGAGATGTCGTCGCGGATGGCGGTGTGCGGGCAGCAGCCGGTCTCCACCGCGATGATCCGCTCGGGCGGCAGGACGGCGTTGCGCAGCAGGAACTCGGCGTCCTCGGTGGTGTAGATGTCGTTGGTGACGACGGCGAGCGAGAGTTCGTCGCGCAGGGCGCGGCAGAGCGCGGCGACGGTGGCGGTCTTGCCGGAGCCGACCGGTCCGCCGAGGCCGATCCGCAGGGCGCGGCGCCGGTCGTCGCCGGTGCGGTGGTCGGTGTAGCCGTGGTGCGCGGGGGCGTCGTGGAGGTCGACGTGGTCACGATGCAAAGAGACGCACCTTCCAGGAGGCGTGCTGCTCGGCGTAGACGTCGAGCAGGGGGGCGGAGGTGGTGGGCAGGTCGCCGGTCCGGGCGGCGGCCAGCGCGTCGGCGGCGACCGCGTCCAGCTGCGGGCCGAGCCGGGCGAGTGCGGCCGCGACCTGGTAGGGGTCGAGGCCGAGCAGCCGGACGCAGGCGGTGGCCGGGCCGTTGACGCTCTCGTACGCGGCGAGGGCGGCGGCCTGGCCGGGTCCGAGTCCGGCGGCGCGTGCGGTGACGCCGAGCGCGACGCTCTGGTGGGCGCCGCGCGGGTGGCGGTGGTGGAGGGTGTCGAGGGCGGGGTGCGGCCAGGCGGCGCGGGCCGCGCGCAGGAGCTGGCGGCCCAGGCGCCGGCTGGTGGCGCGCTGGGCGGGCGAGGGGGTGCGGGCGTCGGCGGCCCGGTCCAGCGTGTCGAGGTCGGGGTCGACGTCGGCCGCGGCGGCGGCGAGGGCTGCCGCGACCAGTCCGGTGGTGTGCAGTCGGCCGGTGAGGAAGGCCGTCATGCTCGGTACGTCGTGGATCCGGCCGGCCTTGACGGCGGCCTCGGCGCCGCCGGAGTGGGCGTGGCCGCCGGCCGGGAAGCGGCCGTCGGCGAGCAGTAGCAGGGCGGACACCGGCGGCATCGGGGCGGTGGTCATCTAGAAGAGGAAGTACCGCTGCGCGAGCGGCAGTTCGGTGGCCGGGGCGGGAGTGACCGGCTCGCCGTCGATGGTCACGGTGAAGGTGTCGGGGTCCACCCGGACGTCGGGGCGGGCGGTGTTGTTGACCATGTGGTCCTTGGTGACGGCCCGGGTGCTGCGGATCGGCCGGAACGCCTTGCCGAGGGCGAGCCGCTCCGGGAGCCCGTCGTCGATCGCGGCCTGGGCGGTGAAGTTGACGGAGTTGGCGGCCGGGGCCCGGCCGGTGGCGCCGAACATCGGCCGCGGCAGCAGGGGTTGGGGGGTGGGGATGGAGGCGTTGGCATCGCCCATCTGCGCCCACGCGATCTGGCCGCCCTTGAGCACCAGGTCGGGTTTGACCCCGAAGAAGGCGGGCGACCAGAGCACCAGGTCGGCGAGCTTCCCCGGTTCGACCGAGCCGATCTCGTGGTCCACGCCCTGGGCGACGGCCGGGTTGACGGTGTACTTGGCGACGTAGCGGCGCGCCCGGTGGTTGTCGGCCCGCCCGTCGCCGGGCAGCGCGCCGCGGCGCCGCTTCATCACGTGCGCGGTCTGCCAGGTGCGCATCACCACCTCGCCGATCCGGCCCATCGCCTGGGAGTCGGAGCTGATGATGGAGATCGCACCCAGGTCGTGCAGGACGTCCTCGGCGGCGATGGTGGAGGGGCGGATCCGGGACTCCGCGAAGGCCAGGTCCTCGGGGACGTGCGGGCTGAGGTGGTGGCAGACCATCAGCATGTCGAGGTGTTCGTCGACGGTGTTGACGGTGTGCGGGCGGGTCGGATTGGTCGAGCTGGGCAGCACGTTGGGCTGCGAGACCACGGTGATGATGTCGGGGGCGTGGCCGCCGCCCGCGCCCTCGGTGTGGTAGGCGTGGATGCCGCGCCCGGCGATCGCGGCCAGGGTATCGGCGACGAACCCGGCCTCGTTCAAGGTGTCGGTGTGGATGGCCAGTTGGGCGCCGGTGAGGTCGCAGACCCGCAGGCAGGCGTCGATCGCGGCGGGGGTCGCCCCCCAGTCCTCGTGGATCTTGAAGCCGAGCGCCCCGGCGCGCAGCTGGTCGTGCATGGACTCGGTGTTGACGGTGTTGCCGCGGCCGAGCAGGCCGATGTTGACCGGCAGGCCGTCCATGGCCTCGAACATCCGGGCCAGGTGCCAGCGGCCCGGGGTGATGGTGGTCGCCTTGCTGCCCTCGGCCGGGCCGGTGCCGCCGCCGATCAGGGTGGTGACGCCGGAGGCGAGCGCCTCGTCCACCAACTGCGGGCAGATGAAGTGCACATGGGCGTCGACCGCACCGGCGGTGAGGATCTTGCCGTTGCCGGAGATCACCTCGGTCTCCGGGCCGATCACCAGCTCCGGGTGGACGCCGTCCATGGTCTCCGGGTTGCCCGCCTTGCCGAGCGCGGTGATCCGGCCGTCCCGGATGCCGATGTCGGCCTTGACCACGCCCCAGTGGTCGAGCACCACCGCGCCGGTGATCACGGTGTCGGGCGTGCCGTCGGCGCGGCCGGCCCGGGACTGGCCCATCGACTCCCGGATCACCTTGCCGCCGCCGAACACCGCCTCGTCGCCGCCGGCGCTGCGGTCCTCCTCGACCTCGATCAGCAGGTCGGTGTCGGCCAGCCGGATCCGGTCGCCGACCGTCGGCCCGTACAGGTCGGCGTAGCGTTCGCGGGACAGGTGCAGCGCGTGGCCGCTCGCGTGCGCCGGGCGGTCAGCCATCGAGCGCTCCGGCGACCTCGCCGCGCAGCCCGTACACCTCGCGGCGGCCGGCGATCGGGACCAGCTCGACCTCCATCGGGATGCCCGGCTCGAAGCGGACGGCGGTGCCGGCCGGGACGTTCAACCGCAGGCCGTACGCGGCCCGGCGGTCGAACTCCAGGCCGGGGTTGGCCTCGGCGAAGTGGTAGTGGGAACCGACCTGCACCGGGCGGTCGGCCGCGTTGACGGCGGTCAGCCGGGTCACCGGCCGGCCGGCGTTGAGGCCGATCTCCCCGTCGCCGTACAGGATCTCACCGGGGGTCACAGGATCGGTCCGTGCACGGTGACCAGCTTGGTCCCGTCCGGGAAGGTCGCCTCGACCTGGACGTCCGGGATCATCTCGGCGATCCCCTCCATCACGTCCTTGCGGCCCAGCACCTGACGGCCGGACTCCATCAGCTCGGCGACCGTGCGGCCGTCCCGGGCGCCCTCCAGTACGTGCGAGGTGATCAGGGCCACCGCCTCGGGGTGGTTGAGCCGCAGGCCGCGGGCGCGGCGGGCGCGGGCCACGTCGGCGGCCACGTGGACGAGCAGGCGCTCCTGCTCGTGGGGGGTGAGCTTCATCGGCGCGTACCTCGGGTGGGAAGGTCACGGTGGGGGCGGGCACCGCACTGTGCCCCGAGCGCTCCCCCCGGCCCGCGCGGTACGGCTGCGCGGTGCGGCTGCGCCGACGGCCGTCGCGCGCTGACGGGCGGCCCGTCCGGCGCGACCGCCCCCGGGCTGGTACGCGGGAGGATCCGGTCTCGTGGCGGTTACGGTAGCCGACGAACTTCCCGGCTCCAACGCCCTCACCGGGCCACGGCCGGTGAATTTACCCAGAATTGCCACAGCACCGGTGGTCCGTGCCGACGCCTGAAACATTCCGGCGGCGGCGGGCGGCGCGGGTCAGTCGGGGCGGGCCGCGGGATCCGGCCCGGCGGCCGCGACCGCCGCCGCGAGGCCGTCCAGCAGCAGGACCAGCCCGGCCCGGAAGGTCGCCGCGGCCTCGCCTTCCAGGTACGGGACTGGCTCGCCGTCCGCGCCACGGTCGGGCGGGCCGAAATCGGCCGCGCGGTCCTGCTCCACGGCCGTCAGCAGCGGGTAGCGCTCGGCGAAGTCCGGCGCCAGCTCCGGCAGCAGGGACGCCCGCGCGAACCACCACTGCTCGTCCGACACCCCGGTCGCCGCCGCGGCCTGTCGGGACTCGGCCACCGCCTGCGCCGATCCGCGGACGTGGTTGACCAGCACGCCGGCGGCCCGGCGCAGCACCCCGGCGCCGAGACCGGTCCCGGCGAGGGCCCGCAGCAGCGCCTCCACCACCGCGTACTCGTTGGGTCCGAGCACCGGCCTGGCCTGCGAGATCAGCAGGACCCAGGGGTGGCGGAGGTGGAAGGCCCAGCAGCGCTCGGCCCAGCGGGTGACGTCCGCCCGCCAGGACGGTCCGGCCGGGTGCGGCGGGAGTCCACGGCCGACCGCAGTGCCGGGCTCGGGCTCGGCGGGCGCCGGCTCGGCGGTGGGCCCGGGTTCGGCGGACAGGTCGGCGAGCAGTTCGGCCAGCACCCGGTCGTGCATCAGGTCGAGCAGTTCGCCCTTGCCGGGGACGTAGGTGTAGAGGGCCATCGCGGTGCGCCCGAGGCGCTCGCCGACGGCGCGCATGGACAGCGCGGCCATCCCCTGTTCGTCGGCGACCGCGATGCCCGCGTCGACCACCGCGCCGACGCTGAGGGCGGGCTTGGGTCCCGGGCCGGTGCGCGGCCGGTCGGCCGGGCCCGGGGGGAGCCAGAGCAGGGCCATCGAGCGGCGGGGGTCGCCCTGCCCGGCGAATACCGTCACCGCACATCTCCTTATGTCGTAAAGTGGCGCAGCCGAGAGGATCTCTTTACGGCATAAAGATATCAGGAGGAGGGCTCATGGAGCAGCTGCCGGTATCACTGATCCGAGTGACGGCGGTCAACCGGATCACCCCGCGTACGACGCGGGTGACCTTCACCGCCCCGGCCCTGGCCGAGCTCGGCGAGGGCTGGCCCGACCAGCAGATGAAGCTCTGCTTCCCCCGGCCCGGCCAGGCCGGGCCGAGGCTCCCGGCGGCCGAACCGGACGGCGACGTGATGCGCTGGTACCAGGCGTTCCTGGCGATCCCCGAGCACGAGCGTCCGTGGATGCGCAGCTTCACCGTCCGCGCCCGCCGCCCCCACCGCGCCGAGATCGACGTCGACTTCGTCCTGCACGGCGACTGCGGCCCGGCCGGCCGATGGGCGGCCGCCGCCGCGTCCGGCGACGTGCTGGGCATGGTCGGCCCCTCCGCCGCGTACGCCCGGGCGCCCCGACCCGCCGACTGGCTGCTGCTGGCCGGGGACGAGACCGCGCTGCCCGCCGTCGCCGGGCTGGCGGAGGCGCTGCCGGAGGGCGCGCGGGCCATCGCGTACCTGGAGGTCGCCGACCGCGACGAGGAGCAACCCTTCCCCACCCGAGGCGAGTTGACCGTGCACTGGCTGCACCGCGACGGCGTCCCGGCGGGCCGGGGCACCGCGCTGGTCGACGCGGTACGCGGCGCGCTGCTGCCGCCGGGCACCGGGTCCGCCTGGCTGGCCGGGGAGGCCGGCACCGTCCGGGCTCTGCGGCGGCACCTGGTCGGCGAACGCCGCCTGGACCGCCGGTCGGTGGAGTTCGCCGGGTACTGGCGGCTCGACCTCACCCAGGACGACGCCCCGACCCCCGAGGACCTCGCCGAGGCCGGCGAGCGGCTGGCGGACCTCCGGGCCGACGGCGACGCGCCGGGCGTCGCCGGCGCATGAGAGCAGGCGGCAGGGGAACGGGCGGCCGGCGGAGGACCGGCCCGGGAGCCCCGGCCGCCGCTACTCGGCGAGGAGCGCCGTGAGCCGGGGCAGCCGGGCCGCCATCTCGGCGTCGTCGTCGAAGTCCCAGAAGCCGCCACCGTCACCGTCTCCACCGCCCGGCGTGGGGTAGGTGATGGTGAAGGCGTCGTCGGGGAGTTCGCTTCCGGTGGCCGCGAGGTGGGCGTCCCAGGCGATGCCCAGGGCCTCCTCGCACTCCAGTTCCGCCGACCCGGCCACCGCCGCCCGCACGGCGGGCAGTCCGGCCAGCGTGTCGGGCCGCTCGACGGCGCATTCGAAGGCTTCCCGGCCCTGGGTGATCAGCCAGCCGCGGAAGTAGTCGAAGCCGTCGTCGGAGCAGCCGCCGTTGAGCAGGTAGGCGGCGGCCCACAGCGGGGTCCGGTAGGACTCGGCCATCAGGTCCCAGAACACCTGCTGAGCCGCGAGGATCTCCGCGCGCGGCCGGGCGGCGAGCAGACCGGCGGCCCGCTCGGCCACCGCCTCGCCGTCGGACGGGTCGAGAACGCCTCCACGGGCAACCGCGATCAACTGCCAGAACTCCGCCTTGTCCATGGCCCCGAGCCTGCCACCCGGCACCGACAGCCCCGGCCCGACAGCGGCCGGCCACCCTCCGGACGGCTACCGCAGGACGGCCTCCAGCAGGTCGGCGCCGAGCCGCCCACTGGTCGTCAGGTCGAGCCGGTGGAGCAGGTAGCGGCCGCGCCGGGAGGTGCTGAGCAGGCCGGCCTTGCGCAGGACGGCGAGGTGGCGGGAGACCTCGGGGGCGGTGAGCTGCCAGGCCTCGGCCAGTTCCCCGGTGGTGTGCGCGCCGCGGGCCATGGTGCGGGCCAGCCGCAGCCGTACCGGGTGGGCGAGCGCCTCCAGCCGTTGCTGGACCAGGGCCAGCGAGACCGGTTCGGGCAGGCCCGGTTCGGCGACCGGGTACTGCAGGACGGGCCGCCAGCCGCGGGCGTACACGACCACCAGGTGCGGGCGGCCGAAGGCGGTGGGGATGAAGGTGACGCCGCCCGCGCCGACCGCGCTGGTGGAGTTGTCCTGCAGCTTGTCGACGACGATGCGGGCCGGACCGGCCTCCTCCGCGTGGTGGGCGACGGCGGGCGAGATCGACGCCAGCGCCTCGGCGGGACCGCGCCGGGCGAGCAGATCCGCCTTGTGCCGGGCGTCGGCCGCCAGCCCGGGCAGGACCTGCCGCCAGGCGTCGGCGAAGAACGCCTCCGCGCAGTCCTCCAGCAGCCGGCGGATCCGCGCGCGGACGGCCGGCGGGTCGGTGAGCAGCCGGTCCGCGAACGCCGCCTGCCGGGGACCGCGGGCCAGCGCGAGGTCGCGGGCGCGCTCCCGGGCCGCCGGGTCGGCCAGCGGGGAGCGGGAGCGCAGGGACAGCCGGGAGGAGCCGCAGGTCGCGACCAGGGAGGCGGCGGCGTACGTCTCGTCGTCGAGCCGGTCAACGGCGTCGAGTTCATCGGCGAGGCTCGCGCCGGGCAGGCCGGGGACCAGGAAGTCGGCCCGGGAGGAGCGCCACAGGAAGTCCGCCTCCAGCAGCCGGTCGGCCAGTTCGGGGCAGATCGCGGCCGTGGTCGCGGCGGCCCAGCCGTGCAGGTCCGGGTGGTGCGCGGGCTCGGCGAGCACGTGCAGCATCGCGGACAGTTCGGCGAGCGGCGAGGGGGTGAAGAGCAGCCGCTCGGGCGGCAGTCCGGTGATGTCGATGGTCAGGCTCACCCGGCCGATCCTCGCAGGTGGACCGGCGCGGGCCGACGCCGGTTGACGAAAACCGTCAACCCGCGTGCCCGGGCGGGCGGACCGGACGCAGGGTGACGCCCATGACCGTGATCGACGAGAAACCCGCCCCCGCTCCGTGCCCCGCCCCGACCTCCCGCCCCGGGCCCGCCGCGCGCCCGGGACGCGGCGGGCCCGGCGCCGTCCGCTCGCTGGCGGCGGCGGGCGGCGCCCGGTACGCGGTGGCGCTGGTGGTGGACGCGCTGGGGGCCGGCCTGCTGCGGCCGTTCCTGCTGCTGTACGGCGTGAGCGTGCTCGGGCTGAACGCCGGACGGGCCGGGCTGGCACTGTCGTCGGGCATGCTCGCCGGGCTGGCCGTGGTGCCGCTGACCGGCCGTTGGATCGACCGCGGTGCCCGGAGCCGGCCGGTCGCGGCGACCCTGCTGGTCCGGGCGGCCGGCGTGGGGGTGCTGCTGACGGCACCCGGCACGGGGGCGTTCACGGCGGCGGCCGTGCTGCTGGGCATCGGCAGCCAGTCCTGGCCGACCACGCACGCGGCGATGGTGGCGACGCTCGCGGACGGCCGGGTCCGCGACACCGCGCTGGCGGCCGGACGTTCGCTGCGCAACGCCGGTCTGGGCGCGGGCGCGCTGATCGCCACGGTGGCGCTGGCCGGCGGCGCGGGCACCCTGCGGGCGCTGGCGGCACTCACCGCCGCGGGCTGTCTGCTGGCGGCCGGGCTGGTGCTGTCGATGCGGGTGACTGCGGAGCGAGCGGAACGGGCGGCACCCGCGCAGGCCCCCGGGACCGCGGCGCCCGGGAAGGCCGTGCCGGGCACCGCCGGTCCCGGCCGGCCGGGACGGCTGGGACGGCTGGGACGGCTGGGACGGCTGGGACGGCTGGGACGGCTGAGCCTGGCCAACCTGCCGTTCGCGTTCTGCTTCGACGTCCTGGAGGTCGCGCTGCCCGCCCTCCTGGTGACCCGGCTGCACGCCTCCCCCGCCTGGTCGTCCGGGATCTTCGTCGGCAACACGCTGCTGGTGATCACGGCTCAGGTGGCGGTCGTGACCCGCCTGGCGCGGTACCCGCGCCGGACCGTGTTCGGCGCGGCGGGCTGGCTGCTCGCCCTGTCCTACCTGGGGTTCTGGGCCGGCGGCGGCCTCGGCGGTACCGCTGGTGCGGCCGCGGTGGCGGGCGTCTCGGTGCTGTACACCTTCGGCGAGATCCTCTACGCCGGGTCCGGTACGGCGCTGGTGGTGGCCGAGGCGCCGCCGCACCTGCTGGGCCGGGCGCTGGCCCGCTGGGAACTGTCCACCGGTCTCGGCCGGGCCGCCGCGCCGGCCGCCCTGACCGCCCTGCTCGCGGTCGGCCCGGGCGCCCTGTGGGCGGTCCTCGCCGGCTGCACGGCCCTGGCGGCGGTGGCGGTACGGCGCCTCGGCCCTGCCGCCTGACCCGGCCGCCCCGGACCCGGCCGACCGACCCGGCACCGCCGGGTGGCCGGAACACCGCCACCGCACCACCTCGGCGCGGGCCTCGGGAGTAGGGTCCGACGGGTTGTCATGCATTCGGCACCGGTTGGCGGCCGGTTCGTCCCGGGTTCACCGGCCGGTCCGGCCGCGGCGCCTAGGGTGCGGGTCGGAATGCGCCGGAACTCCAGCAGGGAGCACAGCACATGACGAACCGTCCGACCGAGGAACAGTCCTCCCGCCGCTCGTTCCTGCGCGCAACCGGGGCCGTCGGCCTCGGGGTGGCCGCGCTGGGGGCCGCGGGTGCGGGCGAGGCCGCCGCCGATGACGCGTCCGGTCCGCAGCCCTCCGCCGCTCAGCGGCCGGCCGCCGGCACCCGGCCGCCGGTGCACACCGGAACCGGCCTCGACCGGCTGCCGCACCCGCTGGTCATCGGCCACCGCGGCGCCAGCGGCTACCGTCCCGAGCACACCCTCGGCTCGTACGAGCTGGCGCTGGAGCTGGGCGCCGACGTCATCGAGCAGGACCTGGTGCCGACCAAGGACGGCCAGCTGGTGGTCCGGCACGAGAACAACATCGCCGAGACCACCGACGTCGCCGACCACCCCGAGTTCGCGGGCCGCCGGACCACAAAGACGGTCGACGGGGTGGCGCTGACCGGCTGGTTCACCGAGGACTTCACCCTCGCCGAGCTGCGCACCCTGCGCGCCAAGGAGCGCCTGCCGCAGCAGCGCCAGCGCAACACCCTGTACGACGGCCGGTGGCCGATCCCGACCTTCCGCGAGGTCATCGAGTTCGCCGCGCGCCGCTCGCGCACCCTCGGCCGCGACGTGTGGCTGTACGTCGAGACCAAGCACCCCAGCTACTTCCGCTCGATCGGCCTCCCGCTGGAGGAGCGGCTCGCCGACGAGCTCCGCCGCGCCGGGCTGGCGGGCCGGCAGGGCCGGGCGATCCTGCAGTCCTTCGAGCCGAGCAGCCTCCAGCGCCTCGCCGAGCTGGTCGGCAACCCGCGGATCCAGCTGCTGAGCGGCCCCACCACCCAGCCGTACGACTTCGTGCTGGCCGGGGACAAGCGCACCGTCGCCGACCTGGTCACCCCCGACGGGCTGCGCTGGCTGGCCACCTTCTCGCACGGCCTGGGGCCGACCACCGAGCTGATCGCCCCGACCGACCCGGCCACCGGCCGGCTCAAGCCGCCGACCACCCTGGTCGCGGACGCCCACCGGGCCGGGCTGGTGCTGCACCCGTGGACGGTCCGCAACGAGAACGGCTTCCTGCCCGCCGACTTCCGCCACGGCACCGACCCGGCGGCCTACGGCGACGCGATCGGCTGGGCGCGGCGGCTGTACGACCTCGGCGTGGACGGCTTCTTCACCGACAACTCCGACACCAGCGTGCTGGCCCGCGCGGACTTCTGGGCCTCCCACGGGGTGGGCTGACACCGGGTCACGGCCGGCGCGTCCACTCCGGGCCGCCGGCCGTCCCACGTTCCGGTGGCTCGCGACCGGCCGGGGCATGCGGGCGGGGCGGTGGTGGAAGGTCCGTCGCAGCAGCACCGACCGCCCCGCACCGGGAGGACGCCCATGCCCGCCGGCCACCTGTCCGACCTCGCCCGCCGCCCCGACCGGTCCTCCGTCACCCGGCCCTTGGCGTCGCCGACCCAGCCACCGGCGGCGCTACGGCTGCCCGCCGTCCGGCCCGTCCGGCCCTCCCGGGTCCGTCCTCCCGCCGGACGGTTCCTCCGGCGGGCCGGGAGCGGGGCTCCTCGGTGGCCGGCCGCGGGCCGGGATCCGGGCGACGCCGCCCGGCATCCGGCCGCCGTCGGTCAGCGCCCGGCGCAGCAGGAACTCGATCTGCGCGTTGGTGCTGCGCAGTTCGTCGGCGGCCCAGCGGGCGAGGGCGTCGTGGACGGCCGGGTCCAGCCGCAGCAGGATCTTCTTGCGCTCGGTCGCCACCTGACCACCTCGTCCACTGCTCGGTCCACTGCTCGGTCACTGGTACAGGGAGCCGGTGTTGACCACCGGCTGGGTGCCCCGGTCGCCGCAGAGGACGACCAGCAGGTTGCTGACCATCGCGGCCTTGCGCTCCTCGTCCAGCTCGACCACGTTGTCCTCGGCGAGGCGATCCAGCGCGAGGTTCACCATGCCGACCGCGCCCTCCACGATCAGGCGGCGGGCCGCGACGACGGCGCCCGCCTGCTGCCGCTGCAGCATGACCTGCGCCACCTCGGGAGCGTAGGCGAGGCGGGTGATCCGGGACTCGACGACCCGCACACCGGCGGAGGCGACCCGGGCATCGATCTCGGCGGACAGCGTGCGGGTGATCTCGTCGGCGCTGTCGCGCAGCGACATCTGGCCCTCGGTGTGCGCGTCGTAGGGGTAGCTGTTGGCGATGTGCCGGACGGCGGTCTCGGTCTGGATGGCCACGAACTCGACGAAGTCGTCGACCTCGTAGAGGGCCTTCGCGGTGTCCTCCACCTGCCAGACGACCACGGCGGCGATCTGGATCGGGTTGCCGTCGGCGTCGTTGACCTTGGCGGTCTCGGTCTCGTGGTTGCGGATCCGGGTGGAGATCAGGCGGCGGCTGGTGAAGGGGTTGAGCCAGGTCAGCCCGTCGGCCCGGACGGTGCCGCGGTACCGGCCGAGCAGCTGGACCACCCTGGCCTGGCCGGGGGAGACGGCGGTGAGCCCGCGGGAGACCAGCACCCCGCCGACGAACAGCAGCGGGCCGACGGAGACCAGGGTGGCGCCGAGCGCCGAGGGGTCGCCCGCCTGGGTGGCTATGCCCCAGACCGTGAGGCCCGCACCGCCGAAGATCAGCAGCAGGCTGAGCACCATCATCGGCAGCCCCGCCGCGCCGGTGATCACGCGTTCGGTGACCCGGGGCGCGGGCATCTCGACGCCGAAGCCCTCGACGGCGGCGGGTTCGGCTTGCGGTACGGACATGGCGGTCTGCTCCTCGGGACGGTACGGCACGTAACTATCATAGTGATATCACTTAACCTCGGCGCCGGGAACTCCCCCGCCGCCCGGCACGGAGACCGTCGAGGTGTGGCCCCGCCGCGGCCCGCCGCAAGATGGTGGATGACGGCCGTCCGACCCACCGGCCGGTACCAGGCGCCAGGAGAGGCCCGTGCACATCCCCCTCGCCGTGCTGTTCGCGCTGCTGACCATGCTCAGCAACGCACTCGCCGTGGTGCTCCAGCGCAAGGCCGCGCAACGGGTACCGCTGCACGAGGGGCTCGGCCGGGGGCTGATGGCCGGGCTGGTCCGCCAGCGGGTCTGGCTCGGGGGCATGCTGGCGGTCCTGGCCGCGGCCTGCTTCCAGGCGCTGGCGCTGGGCAACGGGCCGCTCTCGGTGGTGCAGCCGATCTTCGTGCTCGAACTCCCGGCCGCGCTGCTGCTGGGCAGCGTGATCCTGCGCCGCGGCCTGCCGCCGGACGCCTGGCGGGCAGCGGGTTTCGTCACGGTCGGCCTGGGCGTCGCGCTCGGGGCGGCCTCCCCCACCCCGGGCGACACCCAGGCACCGATGACCCGCTGGCTGGTCGCACTGGCCTGCTGTCTGGGCTCCGCCGCCGCCCTAACCGTCTCGGCCGCCCGGCGCCGTCCGGGCCCGGCCAGGGCCGCCGCCCTCGCCCTGGCCGCCGCGCTGTGCTACGCCCTGACGGCGGCGCTGCTGAAGTCGGCCGCCCAGACCTGGGAGACCGACGGCGCCGCCGGCTTCTTCACCGCCTGGCAGACCTACGGCTTCGCCGCGGTGGGCGTCACGGCGCTGTTCCTGCTGCAGCACGCCCTCCAGTCCGGCCCGCTGACCTTCTCCCAGCCCGCCCTGATCCTCGGCGACGCCGGCACGAGCGTGGCGCTGGGCGTGCTGCTCTACGACGAGCAGCTGCGCGGCGGCTGGTGGGTGGTGCCGGAGGTGATCGGGCTGATGCTGATCATGGCCGGGATCGTGCTGCTCAGCCGCTCCAGCGCGGCCCGGAACCTGATCGGCCCGGAAGGCTCGGCGGAGCGGGCGTAGCACCCGCGCGAACGGCCCCGCGGGCGGCCCAGCAGGCGGCCCAGCAGGCGGCTCTGCAGGCGACCCTTCGGGCGGCCCCCGGCGGTCCGCGCCCGGACGCCCGGACATCGGCCGGGACCACCCCTTGACGAGGGTCCCGACCGTCCCGACCGTCCCGGCGCGCCCGGCGCCGGCCGGTGCTGGGCACCCGCCCCGGCGGCCCCGCCGAAGGCCCCGAGCCCGGGCGCCGGACCGGCCTCGGCCCGCCCCCGGTCGGGCGAGTCCCGATCGCGCGGGGCCCTGACGGGGTGTGACTGTGGGGGGACGAGGCAGGGGACGGCTCTGCCGTGGACCCGGGTGGATTCGTGGACAGAAGGTACGTGGGCAGGGCCGCGGGGACGCGGGGCGGCCGCCGGCAGGCGCTGGCCGCGGTGGCGCTGGTGGTGGGGGCGTTCGGCGTGGTCGTGGCGTGCGACTCCTCCGGTTCCGGCGGTTCGGCGGCGAGCAGCTCGGCCTTCTCCCCGAACCCGTCCGGCTTCTCCGGCTCACCGCCGTCGGCGCTGTCCTCGCTGGCCTCCTCCGCCAAGTCCGAGGTGTCGTCCGCGGCCGCCTCGCTCTCGGCGGCCGCGTCCTCGTTCGCCGCCTCCGCCTCGGCGGAGGCGAGCCGGGGCCGGGCCGCGGCGGAGTCGGCGCTGGCCACCGCCGCCGGGCGCGGCAACGTCACCTCGGGCGTCACCATCACCGGGGTGCCGAAGGCCAGTTCCGGCGGCCTGAACGCCGCGGTGGTCACGGTGGTGAACACCACCTCCTCCCAGGCCTCGTACGCGGTGCGGGTCAACTTCTCGGACCCCTCCGGCAACGTGGTGGACACCAGCGTCCTCAGTTTCGAGAACGTCGCGCCGGGGGCGACGGCGAAGGAGACCGCGTTCAGCACCAAGTCGCCCGACCAGACGCTGGTGCCCACGGTGGCGCAGGCCGAGCGCTACTGAGGCGGGGCCGAAGGGTGTCCGGATGCCCGGCAGGGGCGCCCGGACACCCTTCGGCTACTGCCGAGTAGGGCTGTTTCGGCCGAGTTCACCTGATGCTCGACCGGCGTCTTGAAGGGCGTGGATCAGCGCGAGTTGACTACACAACACCTCGTCGACTGACGAGCCCCCGACAAGACTTAGCGGAGCATCTGATGCCCCAGTCCACGAGCCGCCGCACCCTGCGCCTGGCCGCCGCCGTCTGCACGGCGGCGGCGCTGCTCTCCCCGCTGGCCACCGCCCCCGCCTCCGCGGCCGCCGCCGAGAGCGCGCCCCTGACCGCTCCGCCGCTGAACGTGCTGACGTACAACACCTTCCTGATGAGCACCAGCCTGTACCCGAACTGGGGCCAGGACTACCGGGCCAAGGCCATCGCCGGGGCGGACTTCTTCCAGGGCCACGACGTGGTGGTGCTCCAGGAGGCGTTCGACAACGCGGCCTCCGACGCGCTCGCCGCCAAGGCCGCCGCGGCCTACCCGCACCAGACCCCGGTGGTCGGCCGGTCCAAGAGCGGGTGGGACGCCACCAGCGGCAGCTACAGCTCGACCACGCCCGAGGACGGCGGCGTGACGCTGCTCAGCAAGTGGCCGATCCTGCGCAAGGAGCAGTACATCTTCAAGGACGCCTGCGGCGCCGACTGGTGGTCGAACAAGGGCTTCGTGTACGCCGTCCTGAACGTCAACGGCCTGCGCACCCACGTGGTCGGCACCCACCTGCAGTCCACCGACACCGGCTGCTCCAGCGGCGAGCCCGCCACCGTCCGGGCCGCGCAGCTCACCGCGATGCGGGCGTTCCTGGACGCCAAGCAGATCCCGGCGAACGAGCCGATCGTGCTGGCCGGCGACCTCAACATCAACTCGCACGACTCCGAGTACCCGGCCCTGCTGGCCAACGGCAACCTCGCGCCCGCCTCCCAGCGGACCGGCTGGACCAACTCCTTCGACACCGTCGACAACTCCATCGCGGCCTACCGCTACCCCGGTGAGCCCAAGGAGGACCTGGACTACGTGCTGTACCGGGCCGACCACGCCCGCCCGCAGCAGTACACCAACCAGGTGTACCGCTTCCACAGCACCCCGTGGACGGTCAGCAGCTGGGGCAAGAGCTACACCTACAGCGACCTCTCCGACCACTACCCGGTGATCGCGGGCTGACCCGGCCCACCCCGGCCCCGGGCGGCGCGTCGTACAGGCGCCCGGGGCCGATCCGGGGGAGGGTGGTCGCATGGCCTGTCCGCCGACGACCGCGGGAGGTGCGGCGGCGTGATCCTCCACCCCGCGTACCCCGTCGATCCCTGGTGCCTGCGCGAGACTTCGCTGGACCTCGACGTGCTGGCGCAGAGCGAGTCGCTGTTCGCGCTCTCCAACGGGCACCTCGGCTGGCGCGGCACCCTGGACGAGGGCGAGCCGCTCGGCCTGCCCGGCTGCTACCTCAACGGCGTCTTCGAGCAGGAGCCCGGCTGCGACGGCGAGCCCGGCGAGCGGGTGCTCGACGTCCCGGACGGCCGCCTGGTGCGGCTGCTGGTCGACGACGAACCGTTCGACCTGCGCTACGGCCGGCTGCACCGCCACCGGCGCACCCTCGACCTGCGCAACGGCGTCCTGGAGCGGGACGTGGAGTGGACCGCGCCCTCCGGCCGCACCGTCCGGATCACCACCTCCCGGCTGGTCTCGCTCAGCCAGCGGGCGGTCGGCGCGATCGGCTACCGGGTGGAACCCGTCGACGGGCCCGCCCGGATCGTCCTGCAGTCCGAACTGCTCGCCACCGCCGACGCCCTGGAGCCCGAGGACGCCGCCGCCGACGGCACCCGGCTGCACCTGCTGCACCGCACCCGGCGCAGCGGCCAGCGGATCGCCGTCGCCGCCGAGCACACCGTGGACGGGCCGCCCGGCACCGCCACCGCCGTCGAGTACGGTCCCGGGCTGGCCCGCCTGACCGTGACCGCCTCGCTCCGGCCCGGCCAGGCGCTGCGGCTGGACAAGCTGGTCGCGCACGGCTGGTCCGCGGTCCGCTCCCGGCATGCCGTGCGCAGCCAGGTGGACGCGGCCCTGGCCCGCGCCGCGGCGACCGGACGGCAGGCGCTGGCCGAGGAGCAGCGGGCCGTGCTGGCCGGCTTCTGGGGCAGCGCCGACGTCGAGGTGGACGGGGACGCGGAGGTCCAGCAGGCCGTCCGGTTCGCGCTGTTCCAGCTATTCCAGGCGGGCGCGCGGGCCGAGCAGCGGGCCCTCGCCGCGAAGGGCCTGACCGGGCCCGGCCACGACGGGCACTGCTTCTGGGACACCGAGACCCACGTCCTGCCGGTGCTCACCTACACCGCGCCGCAGCTGGTCGCGCAGGCGCTGCGCTGGCGGCACGCCACCCTGCCCGCCGCGCGCCGCCGGGCCCGCCGGCTGGGGCTCGCGGGCGCCGCCTTCCCGTGCCGGACCATCGACGGCGAGGAGTGCGGCCCGCACCGGCCGGCCGACGCGGCCGCGTTCCACGTCAACGCCGGGATCGCCGACGCGGTGGTGCACTACACGGCGGCCACCGAGACCTGGTGCTGGACCGCGAGGCCGGGCTCGAACTGCTGGTCCACACCGCCCGGCTGTGGCGCTCGCTCGGCCACCACGACCCGGCCGGGGTGTTCCACCTGGACGGCGTGAGCGGGCCGGACGAGTACGGCGGCACCGCCGACGACAACCTGTACACCAACCTGATGGCCCAGCAGAACCTGCGGGCCGCCGCCGACGCCGCCGAGCGCAACGCGGACCTGGCGGTGGCGCTCGGGGTCAGCGACGAGGAGACCGCCGCCTGGCGGGACGCCGCGCTGCACCTGGCGGTGCCGTTCGACGAGCGGCTCGGCGTGCACGAGCAGTCGGCGGGCTTCACCCGGCACCAGCGCTGGGACTTCGCCGCCACCGGGCCCGGCGGGTACCCGCTGCTGCGCCACCACCCGTACTTCCAGCTGCAGCGTCGGCAGGTGGTGCAGCAGCCGGACCTGGTGCTGGCACTGTTCCGGCGCGGCGAGGCGTTCGGGCCGGAGCAGCGGGCCAGGGACTTCGCCTACTACGAGGAGCTGACCGTCCGGGACTCGCCGATCGCGGCCGGGGTGCAGGCGGTGCTGGCGGCGGAGACCGGGTACCCGGAGCTGGCGTACGACTACCTGGCCGAGACCGCGCTGCTGGACCTCGGCTCCACCGCGCACGACCTGCGCGACGGGCTGCGGCTGGCGGCGCTGGCCGGGACCTGGCTGGCGCTGGTGGCCGGGTTCGGCGGGCTGCGGCACCAGGGCGACGTGCTGTCGTTCGCGCCGCGGCTGCCGCCGGGCCTGGCCCGGCTGGCGTTCACCGTCCAGTTCCAGCGCCGCACACTGCGCGTGGAGGTGACCGCCGACCGGGCCGGGTACACCCTGCTGGAGGGCGCCGAGATCCAGCTGTGGCACCACGGCGAACCGCTGACCATCACCCGGGACACGCCCGCGCACCGGCCCGTACCGGCGCTGCCCGGGCGGCCCGCCCCCACCCAGCCGGCCGGTCGCCGGCCCCGCAACCGGCGCCGGTCGGCGGACCGCGCCGGCAGACAGGAGTGACCCAGATGCCCATCGCCACCGTCAACCCCGCCACCGGCGAGCTGTTGGAGGCCTTCACCCCGCTCGACCACCAGGAGCTGGAGCTGCGCCTGGCCCGCGCCGCGGCCACCTTCGAGGGGTACCGCACGACCGGCTTCGCCGACCGGGCGGCGATGCTGCACCGGGCCGCCGACCTGCTGGACGAGGAGCAGGAGCGGATCGCCCGGACCATGACCACCGAGATGGGCAAGCCGATCGGCTCGGCCCGCGCGGAGGCCGCCAAGTGCGCCAAGGCGATGCGCTGGTACGCCGACCGGGCGCCCCTGCTGCTGGCGGACGAGCACCCGGCGCAGGCCGACGTGGCCGACTCCGGGGCGTCCTCGGTGTACGTGCGCTACCGGCCACTGGGTGTGGTGCTGGCGGTGATGCCGTGGAACTTCCCGCTCTGGCAGGTGGTCAGGTTCGCGGCCCCCGCCCTGATGGCGGGCAACGTCGGGCTGCTCAAGCACGCCTCGAACGTGCCCCGCACCGCGCTGTTCCTGGAGGAACTGTTCGCCCGGGCCGGGTTCCCGGCGGGCTGCTTCCAGACCCTGCTGATCGAGTCCGGCGCGGTGGAGGGCGTGGTCCGCGACCCGCGGGTGGCGGCGGTGACGCTGACCGGCAGCGAGGGCGCCGGCCGGGCGGTCGCGGCCGCCGCCGGGGACGAGGTGAAGAAGACGGTGCTGGAGCTCGGCGGCAGCGACCCGTTCGTGGTGCTGCCCTCCGCCGACCTCGAGCAGGCCGTCAGGTGGGCGGTGACCGCCCGGGTGCAGAACAACGGCCAGTCCTGCATCGCGGCCAAGCGCTTCATCGTGCACACCGAGGTGTACGACGCGTTCGCCGCCGCGTTCATCGAGCGGATGGGTGCGCTGAAGGTCGGCGACCCGCAGGTGGAGGACATCGAGGTCGGACCGCTGGCGACCCGCCAGGGCCGCGCCGACCTGGAGGAGCTGGTGCAGGACGCGCTCGCGCTCGGCGCGGTGGCGGAGTGCGGCGGCGAGCGGCCGGCCGGTCTGGACGAGGGCTGGTACTACCGGCCGACAGTGCTGAGCGGGGTGACGTCCGCGATGCGGATCCACCACGAGGAGGCGTTCGGTCCGGTCGCGACGCTGTACCGGGCCGGGAGCCTCGACGAGGCGCTGACGCTGGCCAACGACACCCCGTTCGGGCTGAGTTCCAACGTGTGGACCGCCGACGCCGCCGAGCGTGACCGCTGCGTGCGCGACCTGCGGGCCGGCGGGGTGTTCTTCAACGGCATGACCGCCTCGCACCCCGCCTTCCCGTTCGGCGGTGTCAAGCGTTCCGGCTACGGCCGGGAGCTGTCGGCCCACGGCATCCGGGAGTTCTGCAACATCACCACCGTCTGGCTGGGGCGCTGAGCACCCCGATCACGCCACCGGGTACGGATGCGGCGGCTGCCCCAGCCTGGGGTGGCCGACCGCCCAGCCGGCCGTCAGCACCACCGTGGTCAGCCAGATCGCGCTCATCACGGCCAGCGCCACCGGGTCGTTCAGCTGCACCACGATCAGGGTCGCCCCGATCGCCAGGCCCCACCAGAACGCCAGCGCCAGCGCCGGGGTGTGCCGCAGCGCCGTGGTCAACCGCCTGTGCAGCGGAGCGGGCTTGCGGTGTGTCGGGCCGTGGAGCTGTCCGAGGTCGTAGGTCGTAACCATGGCGCCCACCTCCTGGGTCTGCCGCACCTGGTCCGTGCGCCGTCCCCCTGGTGACCACGATAGGGCCGCCCGGGTGATGCGGCGTGCCGAGCCGGGGGCCGGGCGGGTACCGCTCCCCCGTGGAGATCCATCCGATGCTGGCCACCGCGAGCGACCGGCGCGACTTCGACGGCGGCTGGCTGCTGGAACGCAAGCTCGACGGCATCCGGGCGCTCGCCCGGCGGGACGCCGGCGGGGTGCGGCTGCTGTCGCGCACCGGCAAGCCGCTCGGCGAGCGCTACCCGGAGCTGGTCGAGGCGCTGGCCGCCCAGCCGGTCCCCGAGTACACCGTCGACGGCGAGATCGTCGCGCTGGCCGGCGGGGCCACCAGCTTCGCCCGGCTGCAGCAGCGGATGCAGCTGCGCGACCCGCGGGCGGCGGCGGCCGCGGGCGTGCAGGTCACCTACTTCCTGTTCGACCTGCTGGACCTGTTCGGCCACGACACCACCGCGCTGGCCCTGACCGATCGCAAGGAACTGCTGCGGGAGTCGCTGGTCTACGGCGAGCGGCTGCGCTTCACCGAGCACCGGCGGGCCGACGGCCCGGTCCCGCTCGCCGAGGCGTGCGCGCAGGGCTGGGAGGGGCTGATCGCCAAACGGGCCGACAGCCGCTACCTGCCGCGGCGCTCCGCCGACTGGCTGAAGCTCAAGTGCGAGGCGGGTCAGGAGCTGGTGGTCGGCGGCTTCACCGACCCGGCCGGCAGCCGCGCCGGGTTCGGCGCCCTGCTGCTCGGCTACCACGAGGGCGGGCGGCTGCGGTACGCCGGGAAGGTCGGCACCGGCTTCGACACCCGCACGCTGCTGGCCCTGCGGGGCGCACTGGACGCGCTGGCGCAGCCGGACAGCCCGTTCGGCGGGCCGATGCCGGAGCGCCGGGTGCACTGGGTGGCACCGCGCCTGGTGGTGCAGGTCGGCTTCACCGAGTGGACCAGGGACGGGCGGCTGCGCCAGCCCCGCTTCCTCGGGCTGCGCCCCGACCGGCCGGCCGCGGAGGTGGTGCGGGAGTACCCGCTGCGGGGGTGACCCGTCCGACGGCGCCCGGGGTGCGCGGGTACCGGGGTCCGCCTAGGTTGCCGCTGGGGGGCGGTCCTACAAGAGGTGGAGACGTCCATGGCAGGGAAGTTCGAGATCTACCAGGATTCCGCGGGCAACCACAGGTTCCGGCTCAAGGCGAGCAACGGGTCCGTCGTGGTGACCGGCGACCCGGAGGAGTCGCTCGAGAAGTGCATGAAGAGCATCGAGTCGCTCCGCAAGCTGGCGCCGTACGCGCAGGTCCAGGAGGTTTCGCAGGCGCAGGCCCTGGCCTGAGCGCCCCGCTCGCCCGCACGGGCGCACCCGGGCCGGCCACCGTCGCGGTGGCCGGCCCGGCGGCGTGCCCGGGGCCGGTGGGCGGCCCGCAGCCGTGCATGGGATCTCCGCGAAAGCCTCACAGCCGGTACCTGTCGGGGCCCGCCGTGCCGTACGTAGGGTCCCTGACAGGTCGCGCACAAAATGCGCGGGCCTTGAGGCGACCCGGAAAGCTGACATGGACCACGGCAGCCCGAACTACTGCGTACCGTGCCGACGGCACCTGAACGGCGCGTTCTCCTGCCCCGGCTGCGGGGCCCCGGCGAGCGACTTCGTCCCGCTGCCGGCGGCCGCGCCCGAGGCCGCGCTGCGGCCCGCCGGCCGCGCCAGGCGCCGTACCGGGCGGGGACGCCGGATCGTGCTGATCACGGCGGCGGGGCTGGTGATCGGCGGCGCCGGGGTGGTCGCGCTGGCCGCGCCGCAGGACGACGGCGCCGCCCGGCCCGGGAGCGCCCCCACCGAGGAGCACCAGGCGCCGGTCATGCCCAGCCTGTCGCCGGTGGCGGTCTCCGCCCCGCCGAGCCCGTCCGCGACGGCCAGAGCGAGCCGCAGCGCCAGGCCGAGCGCGTCCGCGTCGGCGTCCACCGCCCCGGCCACCGCGTCCCGCGGGCCGGTCTCCCCCACCGCGCCGGCGCCCGCGCCGACCAGCGCCGCGCCGACCGGCCAGACCCCCACCACCCCGGCCCCCTCACCCACCCGGACCTGCAAGCCGATCCTGTTCTGGTGCAGCTGAGCGGCCGCCGAGCAGTTCGGCCAGCACCGGGAGGTGGCTCGGCTCCAGGTCGTGGGTGGCGGTCAGCAGGGTGAGCCGGCCGCCCGCGAGCTCGCGCAGCCGCCGCAGCGCCGCCGCGTGCGCCGGGTCGGCGAGCTCCGCGAGGTAGCGGAGGCGGAACTCCTCGTACCGCTCCGGCCGGTGCCCGTACCAGCGGCGCAGGCCGTCGCTCGGGGCGGCGTCGCGCAGCCACTCGTCGAAGAGTCCGGCGTCCTTGCGCACCCCGCGCGGCCAGAGCCGGTCGACCAGCACCCGGTGGCCCTCGGCGGCGGCGGGTTCGTCGTGGATCCTGCGCAGGGCGACGGTCACGGGCACTCCTCGGGCGGTGGGGCGGCGGTGTTCGGCTGCGGGCATCCTCGCGCGGACCGCGCCCGGACGCGTGCGCGCACGCCGTGGTGTCCTGCATGCTGTCCGCAACGGAACGCGACGGGCGGTACCGCGACAGGGGGCGTGTGTGACAACGAGTCAGCCGGCGGACGGGGACGGCCGTGACCTGCTCGCGGCGGCCGGTGTGCTGTTCACCGACGAGCGGGGGCGGCTGCTGGTGGTGCGGGTGTCCTACGCGGCCGAGCACCCGGTGGAGATCCCGGGCGGCGGCTGGGAGGACGCGGACGGCTCGCCGCGCGAGACCGCCCGGCGCGAGATCGAGGAGGAGCTCGGCATCACCCCCCGGCTCGGGCCGCTGGCCTGCCTGGACTGGTCGCTGGACGGGGACCGCCCGCCGATCGCCGCGTTCCTCTACTGGGCGGACCCGCTGACCGCGGCGCAGCTGGCGGCGGTCCGGCTGGAGGAGCGGGAGCTCGGCTGGTACGGGTACCTGGCGCCGGAGCTGGCCGCGTCCGCGCTGCCGCCGCTGCTGTCGCGGCGGGTGACGGCCTGTCTGCGGGCGCCGCGGTCGGCCGGGCCGCTGGAGCTGGAGGTCGGGCACCCGGCCGGCCACACCAGGGCCCACCTCGCGCCGGCGCCGCCCGCCGCGTACACCGGCGCGGCCGCCCTGCCCGGGCCGGGCGCGGCGCCGCGGCCGGCGCCCGCTCCGCCGATGGACCGGGAGACCTACCTGGCGACCCGGCCGAGGATCCGGGCGAAGGCGCGGATGCTGTTCACCGATCCCGAGGGGCGGATCCTGCTGGTCCGGTTGCGGCCGCGGGCGGGCGATCTCGGTCCGTACTGGGTGCTGCCCGGCGGCAGTGTGGAGGCGGACCGGGAGCTGCCGCGGCAGGCGGCCCGCCGGGAGATCCGCGAGGAGCTGGGCTGGGAGTGCGAGGTGGGCCGGCTGCTGGCGCTGGACTGGGTGCCCGCCGAGGCGGACCGGCCGGGTGACCGGGCGCGGCTGGTGCACGTCTACGACGGCGGGACGCTCGCCGCCGGGCGGCTCGCGACCGCGCGGCTGCAGCCGGCCGAGCTGGCCGAGGCGCGGATGTTCACACCGGACGGCGCCCGCGAGGTGCTCCCGGGGCCGTCCTGGGCGCGGATCGCCGGGGCGCTGGCCGCCCGGGACGGCGACGGCGGGCCGGCCGAGCTGGTCCAGGGGGTGCCGGCCGCGCCGTGAGCGGCCGGGCCCCGCGGTGGGCGCCCGGTGGGGCGGACAATGGACCCGGGTGACCGGGCGAGGGAGGCGGAGGCCATGGCGGCGGATCCGATCGAGGGCGCACTGCGCGGGCACCGGGTGGAGACCGTCGAGGGCGGCTACCGGCTGCGGGTGGGCCTGACCGGCGGGCTGGCGGTGACGGTGGACAACGACTTCCGGCTGACCGGCCCGCACGAGGTCGAGCACTTCTACCCCGGCCTGACCATGGCCCCGGCCGGCGGCCTCGCCGCACTGGTCGGCGCGTTGGTCACGGCCGTCCGGGTCAGCCCGGCCGGCAGCCTGGAGATGGACTTCGACACCGGCCGTACACTGGCCGTGCCGCCGGAACCCGGGCCCGGCGGACCGGCCGTGGCCTGGCGGGTGAGCGGCCCGGGCGGTGCGCTGTTCACCTCGGTGCCGGGCGGTTATCTGAGCGGCTGAACCGCCGGTGACGGACGGTGCGTTCCGGGTCCGGTGCCGGTTCACCGTCATCCGAACAGGTGCGGGCCGACCGTCCCGGCTTCCCCCTGCCGCGCGGACAGGACAGGATGTCCGTCGACACCCACCGCCGCGCGGTCCCCGACCGTGCGGTATCCCGACCGGAAGGCCGCCGTTTTGGCAACCGACTACGACGCCCCGCGCAACAACAACGAGGAATCGGACGACAGCATCGAGGAACTGAAGAGCCGGCGCAACGACAAGTCGACCGGTCAGGTCGACGCGGACTTCGAGGCGGTCGAGGGGCTGGAGCTGCCCGGCGCCGACCTGTCCGGTGAGGAGCTCGTCGTCCAGGTGCTGCCGGAGCAGCAGGACGAGTTCACCTGCGCCACCTGCTTCATGGTGCACCACCGCAGCCAGCTGGCCGGTAAGGACTCCCAGGGCCGGCCGATCTGCAAGGACTGCGCGTCCTGATCCGGCGCCCGCGAGGGCCGGGCCATGGTCGGTGTCCCTGATCATGGCCCCCGGGCCCGCTCCCCCGGCGCCGCCGCGGTCAGGGCCCGGTCGGCGGCGGGACGGCGGCCAGGACCTCCCGGGCCAGGACCACCGGGTCGCCCGTGGGGGTGAGCGGGTAGCTGCCGTGCTGACGGGACCAGGCGTCGTCCACGGCGAACCAGTCGACCGGCGCCGGGTCGCGGCCCGCCGTCAGCGCCGCGTCCAGGCCGGCGAAGTACCCGGCCCAGCGGGGGGCGTAGAGCGTGGCGACCAGCCCCGACCACTCCCGGTTGGCGTAGTCGTGCACGCCTTCCTCGCTGGGCCCGCGCCCGGCCCAGGTGGTGAGGATGGTCCGGGCGTCGTACTCCAGCTGGTCCCGTTCGGCGTCGGTGGCTCCCCAGGAACGGGCGGCCGCCAGCCACGGGCCGAGCAGGAAACGGGCGTCGGAGCCGGTCACCCGGTCCAGCAGCGCCGCGTCCGCGGCCCACTCGGCGGCCAGGCGGCGGAAGGCCGGCCGGTCCTTCGCCCGGTAGGCGCCGGCGATCAGCGGCAGCAGCTCGCGGCTGCGGTCGGCGAGCGTCTGGCGGGCCGTGTTGACCAGGTCGAAGCGGTAGGCGTCGGTGGCCCGCCGCTCGGGGGCGACCTGGAGCAGTTCGGCGAGCGCGGTGCGGACGGTCTGCGGGCGGTAGCGCAGGGCGGGCGGGCTCCAGCTCGCCGCGGTGGCCGCCGCGAGGTCGGGACGGGCCGCGAACAGGCCGTCCTGCGGCTCGCTCCAGGTCCCCGAGGGCAGGCTGTACGGGCCGAGGCGCAGCTGTTCCCAGGCCGCGGTGGCGTGCGGGTCGGGGCCGCCGTAGCGCCGGGCCGCGTACCGGGCGAACCAGTCCCCCTGGTCGATCCCGCCCGGCTCCCAGGCGAGTTGGGTGAACAGGTCGAAGGCGGCCGGGTCGGTGCCGGTGCCCTCGGGCAGGTAGGCGAGACCGCGCAGGGCGCTGCCGGGCCGGTCGCGCCACTGGCGGAAGCGGGTGGTCCAGGTCACGGTGTTGGCACCGACGGCGGTGTGGCCGCCGAAGTTGTGGATGGTGCCGAAGGCGTACGGGGTGCCGGCCCAGCTGCTCTCGCGGTCCAGGCCGTCGTAGCGGTCGGACAGTCCGTCGACGACCAGCATCCGGGTCCGGTCCACGCCGCCGAGCAGGGCGGCGGTGGGGTTGTCCTGCCACCCGAGGATCGCCCAGAGCGCACCGGGGTGGGCCGTCTGCAGGGCGCGCTGGACGGCGCCGGCGGCGGCACCGACGTCGACCGTGCCGGGGTTGCCGCCCTCGTGCAGCAGGTCCATCTTGTACATCGCGCTGTCGCCGAAATCGGCTCGCTGGGCGGCGTAGTAGGCGGCGGCCACCTCGGCGAACACGGGGGTGCGCGGGTCCAGCCAGTCGGGCCGGGCGAAGCCGACCCAGCTGCCCTGGGGGACGGTGACGGCGGTGGGGTTGCGGTCGGTGAACCCCGGCGGGACGGTCCCGAAGTAGCCGGGCAGCACCGGGGTCATGCCGAGCCCCCGGAGCTGGTCGGCGATCCGCCGGCCGAGCGCGGCGCGGTCGGCGGCCAGGTGCGCGGACACGGGCCCGCCGAAGCCGCTCATGTTCTGCAGCAGCCACCAGCTCTGGTGCGCGGGTGCGGGGATCCAGGCGCGCAGCTCGGCCTCGGTGTAGCCGAACCGGCGGAAGGTCTCGAGGTACGGCTGCTCGGCGCCGGTCTGCACGAAGACCTCGTTGACGCCGTGCAGGGCCAGCACGTCGATCTCGTGCTGGCGGGCGGCGAAGTCGCGGTAGGCGCCGGAGTAGCCGTCGTCGGTGTCGTTGAGGGCGTAGCGGTGGGCGACGGCGGCGGTGCGGGTGACCGGCTGCGATACGGCGGGCAGGGTGGCGGGGAGCGCGGCGAGGCTGTCGCCGGGCAGGCCGATGTCGACGCCCGCCACCTCGCGCAGGTACCAGCCGGCGCCGGCCAGCAGGGTGGCCGGGGAGGTTCCGCGGACCTCGACCGCGCCGGCCCGGCCGAGGACGGTGAAGGTGTCGGCGCCGGTGTCCCGGGCCGCGGGGGTGAGGGTGAGCTGGTCGGCGGCGGCCGCGGGCAGCAGCCGGTGGAGGCTCGCGACGGCCGCGGCCGGGTCGAAGGCGGGTTCCGCCCGCGCTGCCGCGGGGGCGGTGCTCAGGGTGGCGGCGGTCAGGGCCGCGGCCGCGGCCCACGCCGGACAGCGTCTCCTCATGGGGATCCCCTCGGCGGATGCGACGTCCCGGTCCGGCCGTCTGCAGGGCGGGTGTCTTCGCAGGTCGCGGCCGCCGCGCAGGCATCCGGCCGGTCCCATCGCAGCAGCGGCACGCGGCGGTGGTCAAGGACATCCGGGCCGCTGTCGGCCGATCGGGCCAACCGGGGACGGACGGGCGGCGGGTGAGCCGCGTCACCCGGTCGCGGCGGGCGGCCCGCGGCCGCCGGGGGCAATCGCGGCCTCGGGGAGCCGAGTTGACCGGCGGTGGACGGCGCGGCCGGGCGAGCGCGGGCGGAAATCCGGTGTCGGCCGTCGACGGCGGACCGCTAGCGTGGCCGCGAAGATCCACAAGGGGAGCAGCAGATGGTGGTAGCAGTATCCGGGCTCGGGGGCACCGGGCGGCGGCGGACGGCCGGTCGGGGCCTGGTGGCGGCGGCGGTCCTGGCGGGCGCGGTGGCCTGCGCGGGCGGCGGCGCGGGCGGGTCGGCGCCGGCCTCGGGCAAGGCGCCGGAGGCCTTCGGTGCGGCCGGCTACCGGGGTCTGACGCCGGGCCAGGCGAAGGACGCGGCGCTGGCGACCGGCGCGCTGCAGGCCGCGCCGGTGTCCACGCTCGGCGGGTGCACGGACTTCTCGTACCAGGGCGGGCCCGCGCCGGACCCGGCCCGGATGGCGGCCGAGACCGCCGCCGAGACCAGGTCGAAGGACCTGAACGCCAAGGCCGACGAGGCCGGCGCCAAGGCCGAGCAGGGCAAGGCCGGCCCGGGCGCCTCGGCCCGGGAGTACGCGGACGACGCCGGACGCCAGGCCGAGGCGGCCCGGCTGTTCGCCGACGCGACGCAGGCCATCGTCGACGAGATGAAGGTCCGTGAGGCCCGCGACGCGGCGTTCGCGGCGGCTGGCGGCGCGTCCTTCGGCAAGGACGGCCTGCGGGAGCTGGCCGCGCCGGCCGGGGCGCGTACGGCCGAGGGCGTCGGTGCGGGCTCCACGCTGGAGGAGCTGAAGCAGGCGTACGGCTCGCGCGGTCTGGAGCTGCGCAAGGACGGCCGGTACCAGGTGTCGGCCCAGGGCCCGGCGGGCTGGATGCTGGAGTTCACCGTCGCGGACGGCAAGGTCGGCTCGGTGACGCTGGTCAACCGCGACCTGAAGTGCGTCTGACCGGCCGGACAGCACTCCCGGCGCCGCCGCCGGAGATCCATGCGTGACCGAATCGTCCCTCTCTGCGGGAACCTGTCCGCCCGCTCCGGCGTGTATACGGCTGGAACCGGCAAGAGGGGTCATTCGGGTGGAACGGAACAACAGGGTCCTGGCGGTGGCGCTGCTCGGCGGCGCACTGGTGCTGACCACGGCGTGCAGCGGCGGCAGCGGAAGCGGATCGGGCGGGGCGGCGGCCGCGTCGAAGCAGAGGACCTCGGCGGCGGCGGTGACCATCGAGCCGGGCAACGGCGCGACGGACGTCAAGCCGACCGGAGCGCTCAAGGTCGCGGTGGCGAACGGCAAGCTGACCGAGGTGAAGGTCACCGGACCGGACGGCAAGGAGGTCCCGGGCGCGATAGCCGCCGACGGCCTGGGCTGGGTGCCCGCGGCCGGGCTCGCGGTGTCGACCGCGTACCGGGTGAGCGCCAAGGCCACCGACGCCGAGGGACTGGCCGCCACCGCGGAGAGCAGCTTCACCACCCTGACGCCCAAGGCGGGCGCGGGCCCGCAGGACAACATCGCCGACGGCCAGACCTACGGCACCGGCATGATCGTCTCACTGACCTTCAAGAAGGCCGTCAAGGACCGGGCGGCGGTGGAGCAGGCCGTCAGCTTCGAGACCTCCGACGGCAGCGTGGTCAAGGGCCACTGGTTCAACGACACCCGGATCGACTTCCGGCCGCAGACGTTCTGGAAGTCGCAGACCAAGGTGGTCGCGCACTACCGCCTCAAGAGCGTGGAGACCGCGCCCGGCGTGTACGGCGAGGTCGACAGCGACCAGACCTTCACCATCGGCCGCTCGCGGATCAGCACCGCGGACGCCGCCTCCCACCAGATGGTGGTCGAGGAGGAGGGCAAGCCCGCGGAGACCATCCCGATCAGCGCCGGCGCCTCCTCCCCCGCCTCGCAGAACACCTTCAACGGCACCATGGTGATCATGGCGAAGGAGGGCACCACCGTGATGGACTCCTCCACCGTCGTCAACCACGAGGGCCCGGACTACAAGGTCAAGATGCCGCACGCGCTGCGGCTCACCCCGACCGGCACCTACGTCCACGGCAAGTACGCCCCCGACAACCCGTTCGGCAGCCGCAACACCAGCCACGGCTGCGTCGGCCTCCAGGACGGCTCCGCGGAGGACGGCGACGACGGCTCGGTGGCGGGTAGGTTCTACGCCGCCTCGCTGATCGGCGACGTGGTGACGGTGAAGAACTCGGTCGGCCAGCAGGTCGACCCGGCCAACGGCCTCAGCGGCTGGAACATCGCCTGGGACAAGTGGTGACCACCCGCCGGGGTCCGGCACGACCGGCCCCGGCGGGCCTACCGTTGCGATGAGCACCCGCGCCCGCACGTCGAGAGGCAGCACGATGCACGAGAGCCACAGCATGGTCTTCGTGACCTTCGGATCCACCGAGGCCGCCCGCCGGGCGTACCACGAGATCAAGGAGGTGCACGGCGTGCGGCAGGCCGCCGTGATGGAGCGGTCGGCCGAGGGCCTGCTGGACGTACCGGAGAGCTGGGTGCGCGGCGCGGGCACGGCGACGGTGCTCAGCGGTGTGGTCGGCGGACTGGTCGGGCTGATCGGCGGGCCGATCGGGGTGTTCCTCGGCTGGGGCGCGGGCACGGCGCTCGGCGGCGGCGCGGAGTACAAGCGGCTCAGCGACTCGGCCGAGGGCCTGCTGGTCTTCAGCCGGGGCCTGGCCGACAGCACCAGCATGCTGATCGCCGAGCTGACCGAGACCTCCCCCGACGCGGTGGACGAGATCGCCGCCCGGCACGGCGGCCGGCTGGTGCGCCGCCCCGCCGACGAGGTGGAGGCCGAGGTGCGGGCGGCCCAGGAGGAGGCCGAGGAGTCGCTGCGGGCCGAGCACGAGCGACAGGACTGACGGCCGGCCGGTCAGCGGCGGCAGCAGCAGCGGTTCACCACGCCACGTCCGAGAGCCGGACGAACCGGTGGCCCGCGTCGAGCAGCTCCGGCAGCGCCGCGGCCACCCCGCGGGCGGTGCCGCTGCCGGGGTGGTTCATGTGCGCCAGCACGATCGAGCCGGGCCCGGCCGCGGCGACCGTGCGCCGGACCTGCTCGGCGCCGAACGTGGCGCCGCCGTCGCCGTTGACGGTGAAGCCGGCGATGCGCGCCCCCAGCGCGGTCACCACCTGCGCGGCCACGTCGTCGTAGTACGCGGTGCCGGAGCGGAAGAACGCGGGCGGGCGGCCGAGCAGTTCGGTGAGCCCCTCCTGGTTGCCGGCCACCTCGTCGTAGACCTCGCCGACGTCACGGGTGCCCGCGATGTCGTACGCCGAGCGGCCGGTCACCGACAGCGGCCGGTGCCGGGTGCCGTGGTTGCCGATCTCGAACAGCGGGTCGCCGGCGAGTTCCCGGAAGAGCTCGGGGTTGGCCTCCACCCAGCGGGAGTTGAGGAACAGCGTGGCGGGCACCTGCCGGGCCCGGAGGGTGCCGATCAGCGCCTCGTCGTACCCCGATCCGCCGGGGCCGCCGCACGCGTCGAAGGTCAGTGCAATGGCCCGTTCACCCTCGGGCAGTTCGGTGGCGGCGCCCGGCGGGTCGAAGCCCCAGCTGCGCGGCGACTCGCCGGACAGCCGCTCGACCAGCTCGGCGCGGCCGGGCAGGACCGCCGGGACGGCCCGGGCCGCCGGCCCGGGCGCCTGCTCCGCGGCCGGTGCGGCGGAGGGCCCGGCGGACGGTCCCGTCGACGGCTCCGGGGTCACCGGCGCCGCGAGGGCCGGGGCCTGCGGCGCGGACGTCTGCGGCCGCGGGGCCGCGGAGCGGCGGGAGATCCCGCAGCCGGAGACCGCGCTGCCGGCCAGCGCGGCCAGTACCACCCGACGAGCCAACGACATGCGGACCTCCGTGCCACCGGGACGACAGCGTTCTGACCCACCGTAGGCACGAGCGGCCCGATCGAGCCCGGGAAGATCTCCCCCGCGCCGCCGTTCGGGTTCTGATCAGCCGTCCGCCCCCCGGGCGCGTCCGCCGTGGCCCTGCCCTGCGCCCCTTCGGGAGTCAGCGGGCCGCGAGAGTGGCGAAGGCCGCCCGCACAGTTGTCGCCGGGCCGGTCCGGTCCACCGGGCGCGTCGCCGTGCTGTCCGTCACCGCGTCCGAGGGCGCCTTCGACGGCCCGGCGCTGCGGGCCGTGGGGTCACCCGGGGGGTGACGGCAGCCGGACGATCGCCACCATCGCGGCGTCGTCGCCGAGGCGGCCGCCGGTGTGCGCGGCCAGGTCCTGGCAGAGCAGCTTCAGCAGCTGCCCGGGGTCGTCGGCCGGCCAGGCGGCCAGCCGTTCGGCGAGCGGGTAGAAGCGTCCGGCCGTGTCCCGGGCCTCCACCACGCCGTCGGTGTACAGCAGCACGGTGTCACCGGGCTCGAACGGGAAGGACTCCAGGCCCAGCCCCCGCTCGGCCATCGCCGCCAGGCCCAGCGGCGGGGCCGGCTGCCGGGCCTCGAGCGCGACCACCCGGCCGCCGCGCAGCAGCAGCGGCGGCGGGTGGCCGCAGTCGACCAGGCTCAGTACGGGCCTGCCGTCAGGGATGTCGATCAGCACCGCGGTGGTGAAGGACTCCTGCCGCTCCGGGTCGTCCCCGGCCTCCTCCAGGTCGCCGGAGACGGTGCTGTCCAGGAAGTCGACCAGCCGGGTCAGTTCGACCCGGCGGTGGGCGGCGGCCCGGAACGCGCCGAGCACCAGCGCGGCGTCCCCGATCGCCCCCAGCCCCTTGCCCCGGACGTCGCCCACGATGAACCGGGTCGCCCGGCCGGAGCGCACCGCCGCGTACAGGTCGCCGCCGATCTGCGCCTCGGCCTCGGCGGCCACGTAGACCGAGGCGATCCGCAGCGGCCCCATCCGGGGCGGGATCGGGCGCAGCACCACCTGCTGCGCGGCCTCGGCGACCGAGCGCAGCTGGGTCATCTCCTTCTCGTGCTGCTCGCGCAGGTAGGCGAAGAGCGTCACCAGCGCGGAGATCACGGCCAGCGCGGTGATCTGGACGGTGTGGTTCAGGTCGAGCAGGGTGGTCCGGGCGGCGGCGACCGTGGCCTGGGCGAGGACGGCGAGCGCGCCGATGAAGCCGGTGGTCCTGGGACCGGCGAAGGAGGCCGTGATCGCGGGCGCGGCGACCAGGAACGGCCCGAGGTGGACCTCCGGCGGGGCGAGGACGTCGCCGATGCAGACCAGCACGATCAGGAGCAGCGGGATGACGACCAGGGCCCGCGAGGCCCGGCCGGGCCTGCGGATCGCCTCGGCGCGTGCCCGGATGTCCATGTCTCCTGGATACACCCCGCCCTGGGGAGGCGCTGGCGAAGGGAACGGCGGGGGGCGTCCCGGGCGCGCCGCGAGCGGTGCTCACCCGGTCGGCGCAGCCGCGGCCCGAGGTCCACCGGTTCGGCCGTATCGACCTCCCGGTCCGGGGAGGGCGTTGGTAGGAAGATGCCAAGAGACCGATTTGTCGGTCTTGTCGTGCCTTCGCGAGGAGGAGGCGTCCCATGGCTTCGACACCGACGACCACCGAGGCGACATCCCGATCCACCGGCCCGCCCGCCGGGGACGAGGAGCCGGTGGTCCACATCCTCTGGATCAACGCGGGCCTGAGCTGTGACGGTGACTCCGTCTCGCTCACCGCGGCGACCCAGCCCTCCATCGAGGAGATCGTCCTCGGCGTGCTGCCCGGCCTGCCGAAGATCGCCGTCCACTGGCCGCTGATCGACTTCGAGTGCGGTCCGGTGCAGGGCGCGGACAACTTCGTGGAGTGGTTCTTCAAGGCCGACCGCGGCGAGCTGGAGCCCTTCGTCCTGGTGGTCGAGGGGTCCATCCCGAACGAGTCCATCAAGGCCGAGGGCTACTGGTGCGGTTTCGGCGACGACCCGGAGACCGGCCAGCCGATCACCACCAGCGAGTGGGTGGACCGGCTCGCCCCCAAGGCCACCGGGGTGATCGCGATCGGCACCTGCGCGACGTACGGCGGCATCCACGCGATGGCGGGCAACCCGACCGGCGCGATGGGCCTGCCCGACTACCTGGGCTGGGACTGGAAGTCCAAGGCCGGGCTGCCGATCGTCTGCGTGCCGGGCTGCCCGATCCAGCCGGACAACTTCTCCGAGACGCTGGTCTACCTGCTCCACCAGCTGGCCGGCGCCGCGCCGATGATCCCGCTGGACGACAAGCTCCGCCCGACCTGGCTGTTCGGCGCGACCGTGCACGAGGGCTGCGACCGGGCCGGCTACTACGAGCAGGGGCAGTTCGCCTCGGAGTACGGCACGCCGGAGTGCCTGGTGCGGATCGGCTGCTGGGGCCCGGTGGTGAAGTGCAACGTCCCCAAGCGCGGCTGGATCAACGGTGTGGGCGGCTGTCCGAACGTGGGCGGCATCTGCATCGCCTGCACCATGCCCGGCTTCCCGGACAAGTTCATGCCGTTCATGGACGAGCCGCCGGGCGCCAAGGTGTCCAGCTCCGCGAGCGCCGCGTACGGCTCGGTGATCCGCCGGCTGCGCTCGATCACCGCACACTCCGTGGACCGGGAACCCAAGTGGCGGCACACCGGCCGCAAGCTCGCGACGGGCTACAAGCCGCCCTGGTGACCGCCGGCCGGCCGGTCCGGGGCCGCGCCCGCCCGCTGCGGCGGCCGCGGCCCCGCTCCGGTCGGCCGGCCCGCTCCCCGCAGAACTCTGCGCGGACCTCCGCAGACCCGCGGGCGGTCCGCAGACCCCTCCGCAGACCTTCAGAAGGGCACGACACACGCCATGACGACAACAGCCCCGCGGCCGGGCGGCAACGACGGCCTGGTGGAGATGAGCTGGGACCCGATCACCCGGATCGTGGGCAGCCTCGGCATCCACACCAAGATCGACTTCAAGCAGAAGAAGGTCGCCGAGTGCTACAGCACCTCGTCGGTCTTCCGCGGCTACAGCGTGTTCATGCGCGGCAAGGACCCGCGCGACGCGCACTTCATCACCAGCCGGATCTGCGGCATCTGCGGCGACAACCACGCCACCTGCTCGGTGTACGCGCAGAACATGGCGTACGGCGTGAAGCCGCCGCACCTGGGCGAGTGGATCATCAACCTCGGCGAGGCCGCCGAGTACATGTTCGACCACAACATCTTCCAGGAGAACCTGGTCGGGGTCGACTACTGCGAGAAGATGGTCCGCGAGACCAACCCCGGGGTGCTGGAGAAGGCCGAGCGCACCGAGGCGCCGCACGCCGCCGAGCACGGCTACAAGACCATCGCCGACATCATGCGCTCGCTCAACCCGATCGAGGGCGAGTTCTACCGCGAGGCGCTCCAAGTCTCCCGCTACACCCGGGAGATGTTCTGCCTGATGGAGGGCCGCCACGTGCACCCCTCCACGCTCTACCCGGGCGGCGTCGGCACGGTGGCCACGGTGCAGCTGTTCACCGACTACCTGAGCCGGCTGATGCGCTACGTCGAGTTCATGAAGCGGGTGGTGCCGCTCCACGACGACCTGTTCGACTTCTTCTACGAGGCGCTGCCGGGCTACGAGGAGGTCGGCCGCCGCCGGATCCTGCTCGGCTGCTGGGGTTCGCTCAACGACCCCGACCACTGCGACTTCACGTACCGCAACATGACGGACTGGGGCCGGCGGATGTTCGTCACCCCGGGCGTGGTGGTCGACGGCAAGCTGGTCACCAACGACCTCACCCAGATCAACCTGGGCATCCGGATCCTGCTCGGCTCCTCGTACTACCAGGACTGGGAGGGCAAGGAGCAGTTCGTCACCCACGACCCGCTCGGCAACCCGGTCGACCCGCGCCACCCGTGGAACCAGCACACCATCCCGCAGCCGCAGAAGCGCAACTTCGACGACAAGTACAGCTGGGTGATGTCGCCGCGCTGGTTCGACGGCAAGGACCACCTGGCGCTGGACACCGGCGGCGGCCCGATCGCCCGGCTGTGGTCGACCGCGCTGTCCGGCCTGGTCGACATCGGCTACATCAAGGCGACCGGGCACAGCGTGGTGATCAACCTGCCGCGGACCCTGACCAAGCCGGAGACCACCTTCGAGTGGAAGATCCCGAAGTGGTCCAACGCGCTGGAGCGCAACCGGGCCCGCACCTACTTCCAGGCCTACGCCGCGGCCGCCGCGCTGCACTTCGCCGAGAAGGCGCTGGCCGAGGTCCGCGCCGGGCGCACCCAGACCTGGGAGAAGTTCGAGGTGCCGGACGAGTCGATCGGCTGCGGCTTCACCGAGGCGGTGCGCGGCGTCCTCTCGCACCACATGGTGATCCGCGACGGCAAGATCGCCAACTACCACCCGTACCCGCCGACCCCGTGGAACGCCAGCGTCCGGGACAGCTACGGCACCCCCGGGCCGTACGAGGACGCGGTGCAGAACACCCCGATCTTCGAGGAGAACTCCCCGGAGAACTTCAAGGGCATCGACATCATGCGGGCGGTGCGCAGCTTCGACCCGTGTCTGCCCTGCGGTGTGCACATGTACCTGGGCGACGGCAAGTCGCTGCAGAAGATGCACGTGCCGACCGGCCTGAGCGGGATGACCGGGTGAGCGCGCCGACCGGGGAGGCGGCCGGGCGGCGGGTCGAGGAGATCCTCGACCGGCTCGCCGCCGACGGCGACCCGAAGGCGGCGGCCGCCGCCGAGGAGCTGGTACGGGTGCTGATGGACTTCTACGGCGCGGGCCTGGCCCGGGCGGTGGAACTGCTGTCGGCGGGCGCGCACGACCCCGACCGGCCGGCCGCAGGGCCGCTGGCGGAGCTGCTGGACGATCAGCTGGTCGCGGGGCTGCTGGTCCTGCACGACCTGCACCCCGAGGACACCGTCGGGCGGCTCGAACGGGCGGTGCGGCAGGTGCCCGGGGCGGCGCTGGCCTCCTTCGACCCCGCCTCCGGTGTGCTGCGGGTCCGGGTGGAGAACTCCGGCTCCGGCTGCGGGTGTTCGGGCGGCGCGGACGACGGCCGGGCGGCGGTGGCCGAGCTGGTCGCGGTGTTCGCGCCGGAGGTGACCGCCGTCGAGCTGGAACCGGCCGGGCCCAAGGAGCCCGCCCTGCTGCAGATCGGGCTCCGGCCGGGACTGCAGCCCGCGGAGGCCCGGTGAGCGCGCCCGCCCGCGGACTGCGTCGCTTCCGGGCGCCCGCACCGCCGCAGCCCGAGCGCTGCGAGCTGTGCACCGCCGTGCTGGCGGAGCGTCACCGGCACCTGGTCCGCACCGCGAGCCGGACCCTGACCTGCGCCTGCGTGCCCTGCGCCCTGCTGTTCGAACAGCCGGGCGCGGGGCGGGGCGGCTACCGGGCGGTCCCCGACCGGTACCTGTCCGACCCGGGCCACGCGCTGGACGCGGCGGCCTGGGAACGGCTGCAGATCCCGGTCGGCACCGCGTTCTTCTTCCGCAACGCGGAGCTGGACCGGCTGGTGGCGCTCTACCCCAGCCCCGCGGGGGCCACCGAGAGCGAGCTCGACCCGGCGGCCTGGCAGGCCGTCCTGGGCTCCAGCCCGCTGGCGGCACTGCTGCAGCCGGACGTCGAGGCCCTGCTGGTGCACCGCTCCGAGGAGCGCAGCGAGTGCTTCCTGGTACCGGTCGACGTCTGCTACGAGCTGGTCGGCCGGATGCGGCTGACCTGGCAGGGCTTCGACGGCGGGGCCGAGGCGCGGGCCGAGCTCGCCGCCTTCTTCGACAGCGTCCGGGCCCGCGCCCGGGCCGTACGGACCGAGGAGCCGGTGTGACCGAACTGGGTTTCAGCTGCACCGGGGTGCGGGCCGACCCGTACGCGGCCGGGCCGACCCTGGTGTTCCGGCTGCGGATCACCGCGTCCGAGGGTGCCCGGGTGCACGCCCTGGCGCTGCGCTGCCAGCTGCGGATCGAACCCGCCCGGCGGCGCTACGAGGCCGGGGAGCAGGCCGCGCTGGCGGACCTGTTCGGCGAGCCGGCCCGCTGGGGCAGCTCGCTCAACCCGGTGCAGTTCGCGCAGGTCTCGCTGACCGTGCCGGGTTTCACCGGGGAGACGGAGGCCGAGCTGGCTGTGCCGTGCAGCTACGACCTCGACCTCGCGGCGACCCGCTACTTCGACGCGCTGGCCGGCGGCGAGGCTCCGCTGCTGATGCTGTTCTCCGGCACCGCGTTCACCGGCGAGGGCGGCTTTCGGGTCGAGCCGGTGCCCTGGGACCGGGAGGCCAGGTGCGGCCTGCCCGCCGAGGTCTGGCGGGAGATGGTCGACCAGCACTTCCCGGGCTGCGGCTGGATCCGGCTGCCGCGCGAGGACCTGGCGGCGCTGCTGGCCTACCGCTCCCGCAACGCGCTGCCGTCGTGGGAGGCGACCGTCCGGTCGCTGCTGGCCGCGCAGGCCGTCCCCGTCGTCGAAGGGAGTGTGCTGTGACCGCCACCGCCGAGGTGGACTCCGCGCCGTTCGAGGTGGCGCGGCGGATCGCGGACGCCGTGCTGTTCGAGGGGTACGTGCTGTACCCGTACCGGGCGTCGGCGGCCAAGAACCGGCTGCGCTGGCAGTTCGGCGTCCTGGTGCCGCCGGCCTTCGAGGACGTCGGCGGCGAGCACTCCTGGCAGCGCACCGAGCTGCTGCTGGAGCCCAAGGCGGGCGCGCGGCTCACCGTCGAGCTGCGGTTCCTGCACGCGGTGCGGCGCACCGTCCAGGAGCTGCGGCCGGACGGTTCCACGCCGACCGTCGCCGCGCTGGAGCTGCCCGACCGGGTGCTGGTGCCCTGGGACGAGGGCGTCGAGGAGCGGGTCCGGCTGTCCTTCCCGGTCTCCGAGCTGCTGGGCGAGGGCGTCACCGTGCCGTTCAACCGGCCGGCCGCGACCGAGACCGAGCTGGTGTCGGCGGACGGCCGCCCGGTGGGACGGCTCAGCCGGCGCCGGGAGCGGCTGGAGGGGGCGCTGCGGCTGGCGGCCGTCGACCTGCCGGGCCCCTACCCGCTGCTGCGGCTCACCGCCGAGGTGCTCAACACCAGCGCCTGGGAGCCGGCCGCCGGTTCGGCCGACCGCGAGGCGGCGCTGCCCAGGTCGCTGGTCGCCGCCCACCTGCTGCTGGGCCTCGACAGCGGGTCGTTCCTGTCGATGACCGACCCGCCGCAGTGGGCCGCGGGCGCCGTCGCCGAGTGCCGCAACCTGCGGACCTGGCCGGTGCTGGCGGGTGCGGACGGGCGGGCGGACGTGGTGCTCTCCTCGCCGATCATCCTGGAGGACCACCCGGCGATCGCACCCGAGAGCCCGGGCGGCTTCTACGACGCCACCGAGATCGACGAGATCCTCGCCCTGCGCACCGCCGCGCTGACCGACGAGGAGAAGCGCGAGGCCCGCGGCACCGACGAGCGGGCCGGCGCGGTGATCGACCTGGCCGACTCGCTGCCGCCCGAGGTGATGGACCGGCTGCACGGCGCCGTCCGCGCGCTGCGCGATGTCACCGGTGACGGCGCCGGCCCCGACACGCCCTGGTGGGACCCGGGCGGCGACCGGTCGGTCGACCCCGGCACCGACCGCGTCCTGATCGACGGACAGCACGTCGGCGCCGGCAGCCGGGTGGTGCTGCGGCCCGGACGGCGCCGCACCGACGCCCAGGACCTCTTCCTCCAGGGCCACACCGCGCTGGTCGAGGCCGTCCTGCACGACGTCGACGGCACCGTGCACCTCGCCGTCACGGTGGAGGGCGACCCCGGCGCCGACCTGTGGCGCGAACAGGGCCGGTTCCTGTACTTCCAGCCGGACGAGGTCGCCCCCGCCCCGGAGGTGGCACCGTGAGCGCAGCCGTACCGAAGGGCCGGGTGCTGGTCGCCGGGGTGGGGAACATCTTCCTCGGCGACGACGGCTTCGGCGTCGAGGTGGTCCGGCGGCTGTCCGCGCTGGCCCTGCCCGACCACGTGGAACTGGTGGACACCGGCGTCCGCGGCGTCCACCTCGCCTACCAGCTGCTGGAGGGCTACCGCACGGTGGTGCTGGTGGACGCCACCGCCCGCGGCTGCGAGCCCGGCACGGTCTACCTGATCGAGGCCCGGCTGCCGGAGCCGGAGGAGCGGCCCGCCGTCATGGACGGGCACCGGATGACCCCGGACGCGGTGCTCGCCGTCCTCGGCACGCTCACCTCCGGACTCGGCCGCAGCGGGCCCGAGAAGGTGCTGGTGGTCGGGTGCGAGCCGCAGTCCCTGGACGAGGGGATGGGGCTCAGCCCGGTGGTCGAGGCCTCCGTCGACGAGGCCGTCCACGTCGTGCTCGGCCTGGTGGAGGAGGCCGGCCGGACGGCGGCCGCGCTGGGAACCCGATGAGAGAGGAATGCCCGACCATGAGCAAGTTCCTGATCCGTGCGGCGGCGCTGGCCGCCGTGGTCGCCGTCGTCAAGCTGACCCTGCCGGACATCAAGCGCTATCTGCGGATCCAGCAGATGTGAGGCGCGCCCCGCTGGGGCAAACGGAGTAGCCCGGGCCCGGTGCCCGGCGCGGCGCGAGGGCCGCGCCGGGCACCGGGCCTGTAATGGTCCACGTCGCCGGGCTCCCGCCCGCGGCACCAGGCGGCGGACACGGGCCCGACGGGCGGAGAGAGCCGATGCACGAGATGTCGATCGCGCAGGCGATCGTCGACCAGGTCGAGGCCAGCAGCGAGGCCCGGGCCGGCTCGACCGCGCACCAGGTCAACCTCCAGGTCGGCGAGTTGGCCGGGGTGGTGCCCGACGCGCTGCGGTTCGGCTTCGACCTGGTCTGCGAGGGCACCGTCCTGGCCGGCGCCGAACTGCGGATCGAGCCGGTCCCCGCGCTCGCCGAGTGCGGCCCGTGCGGTACCGGCTGGGCCCCCGGCATGCCGCCCGACCTGGTCTGCCCGACCTGCGGCAGCGGCACCGGCACCGAGCTGGTGTCCGGCCGCGAACTCCAGATCACCGCCGTGCACTGGTCCGGCGGCGACATCCGCGTTCCCCGAGCCGAGGAGCTGTGAGCCCGTGTGCCGTGTGGTGGAGCTGAAGCAGTCCGTGCTCGCCCGCAACGACGAGTGCGCGCTGGCGCTGCGCGAGGAGCTGACGGCCCGCGGGACGGTGGTCGTCAACCTGCTCTCCAGCCCCGGCAGCGGAAAGACCGAACTGCTGGAGCGCGAACTGACCCTGGCCCGCGAGCGCGGGCTGGCGGTCGCCGCGCTCACCGCGGACCTCGCGACCGAGCACGACGCCGCCCGGCTGGCCCGCTCGGGCGTCCCGGTCAAGCAGGTGCTCACCGACGGCCTGTGCCACCTGGAGGCGCACATGATGCGCGCCCAGCTGGACGGCTGGCTGCCGGACGGCACCCGGCTGCTGTTCGTGGAGAACGTCGGGAACCTGGTCTGCCCGGCCGGCTACGACCTCGGCGAGACGCTGCGGGTGGTACTGGCCTCCGTCACCGAGGGCGAGGACAAGCCGCTCAAGTACCCGGCCGCGTACGGGCTGGCCAACCTGGTCGTGGTGACCAAGACCGACCTCGCGGCGGCCGCCGCCTTCGACGAGGCCGCCTTCCGGGCCAACGTGGTCCGGGTCAACCCCGGCGTCGAGGTGGTGCTCACCTCCGCCCGCGACGGACTCGGCGTCGGCACCCTGCTGGAGCGGGCGGTGGCCGCCCTCGAGGGCGGCCCCGTGCACCGGCCGGTGATGGCCCGCCCGGCCCCGCACCGGCACGGCGGCGACGGTGACCCCGACGCCGGGCACCACCACCACGACGGCCCGGCGCACCACGGCGCGGGCCACGAGCACCAGCACTCCGCGCCGCTCCGGTGACCGGCGGCCCGGCCGCCGCACCGGCGGTGGAACGCCGGCAGGTGACGGTCCGCGGCACCGTCCAGGGCGTCGGCTTCCGGCCGTTCGTCCACGGCCTCGCGGTCGGGCTCGGACTGGCCGGACACGTCACCAACACCGGCGAGGGCGTCCTCGCCGAGGTCGAGGGCAGCGCCGGGGCGGTCGCCGAGTTCTGCGCCCGGATCGCCGCCGACGCACCGCCGCTCGCCGACGTCGAGTCGGTCGCCCACCGGCCCGCCCCGGCCACCGGACACCCCGGCTTCCGGATCCTCGCCTCGGTCGCCGACGGCCCGCAGCGCACCCTGGTCCCGCCGGACGTCGCCACCTGCGACGCCTGCCTGGCCGAACTCACCGACCCCGCCGACCGGCGCCACCGGCACCCCTTCATCAGCTGCACGCACTGCGGCCCGCGCTTCACCATCGTCACCGGACTGCCGTACGACCGGGACCAGACCACCATGGGCCGGTTCCCGATGTGCGCCGCCTGCCGGTCCGAGTACACCGACCCGGCCGACCGGCGCTTCCACGCCCAGACCGTGGCCTGCCACGACTGCGGACCGGTGCTGCGCCTGCGCGGCGCCCGCGAGGCCGCCGGCGGCGACGCCGTCGACGCCGCCCGCGCGCTGCTCGCCGAGGGCGCGATCGTCGCGGTCAAGGGCATCGGCGGCTACCACCTGGCCTGCGACGCCGCCGACCCGGCCGCCGTCGCGACGCTGCGCCGCCGCAAGGCCCGCGGCGACAAGCCGTTCGCCCTGATGGCCCGCGCCACGGCCGACCTCGCGGCACTGGTGCACACCGGCCCGGCCGAACACGCCCTGCTGACCGGCCGCGAGCGGCCCATCGTGCTGCTCCGGCGCCGGGCGGAAGGCGCCGCGCTCGCCGAACAGGTCGCGCCGCGCAGCCCCGACCTCGGCGTGATGCTCCCCTACACCCCGCTGCACCACCTGCTGTTCGGCCTGCCCGGCGACCCGCCCGGGCCGACCGTCCTGGTCCTCACCAGCGGCAACCGGTCCGGCGAATCGATCGTCACCGACGACGCCGACGCCCTCGAGCGGCTGGCGCCGCTCACCGACGCCTGGCTGACCCACGACCGGCCGATCGAGGTGCCCTGCGACGACTCGGTGGTCCGGATCTGCGACGGCGGGCCGCTGCTGCTGCGCCGCTCCCGCGGGTACGTGCCGCGGCCGGTCCCGCTGCCGATGACCGTCCCCGCCACGCTCGCGGTCGGCGGGGACCTCAAGAACACCTGCTGCCTCGGCGAGGGCGAGCGGGCCTGGCCGTCCGCGCACATCGGCGACATGGACGACCTCTCCACACTGCGCGCCTTCGACCGCGCCGAACGGCACCTGGAGGCCGTCACCGGGGTGCGTCCCGGGCTGCTCGCCGCCGACCGGCACCCCGGCTACCGCTCCGGCGGCTGGGCCCGGCGCAACGCCGCCGGACGGCCGGTCGCCGAGGTGCAGCACCACCACGCCCACATCGCCGCCGCGATGGCCGAGCACGGACTCGGCCCGGCGGACCGGGTGATCGGCGTCGCCTTCGACGGCACCGGCTACGGCGAGGACGGCGCGGTGTGGGGCGGCGAGGTGCTGCTGGCCGGGTACCGGGACTTCCTGCGCTTCGGGCGGCTCTGCTACGCCCCGCTGCCCGGCGGCGACGCGGCGGTGCGCCGCCCGTACCGCACCGCGCTCGCCCGGCTGTGGGCGGCCGGGCTGCCGTGGGATCCGGCACTGCCCTGCGTCGCGGCCTGCCCGCCCGACGAACTGGCAGCGCTGAGAGTGCAGTTGGAGCGCGGACTGAACTGCGTGCCGAGCTCCGGGATGGGCCGGCTGTTCGACGCGGTGGCATCGATCACCGGGATCTGCCAGCTGGCCGGGTACGAGGCCCAGGCCGCGGTGGAACTGGAGGCCGCGGCGCTCGGCCACGACGGCTGCGGCAGCTACGGGTTCGGGATCCGGCCGGGCGGCGGCGGGGTCGACGGCGAACTGGTGGGCGAGGCGGCGCCGGTGATCGCGGCGGCCGTCGAGGACGTGCTGCGCGGCGAGGACGCCGGGGTGGTGGCGGCCCGCTTCCATGCGGCCGTGGCCGGTCTGGTGCTGCGGCTGTGCACGGCGGCGCGCGAGCGGCACGCCCTGACCACGGTGGCGCTGACCGGCGGGGTGTTCGCCAACACCGTGCTGTCGGAGACGAGTTGTGCCGCGCTGCGGGCGGCCGGGTTCGGCGTGCTGCGCCACCGGCTGGTCCCGCCCAACGACGGCGGGCTGGCACTGGGCCAGCTGATGGTGGCGGCGGCCCGCGCGCGGTGACCGTACGACGAGGCGAGGAGAGAGCCATGTGCCTGGCGGTGCCCGGCAAGGTGTTGGAGATCGAGGAGCGCGACGGTACCCGGATGGCGGTGGTGGACTTCGGCGGCGTGGTCAAGGACGTCTGCCTGGAGTACCTGCCCGACCTGGAGGTCGGCGAGTACGCCATCGTGCACGTCGGCTTCGCCCTGCAGAAGCTGGACGAGGAGTCGGCGCTGCGGACCCTGGAGCTGTTCGCCGAGATCGGCGCGCTGCAGGAGGAGTTCGGTGACCCATGGGTGTCGGCGGCCGAGGCGGCGGCCGGCGGGGAGGAGCAGCGGTGAGGTATCTCGAGGAGTTCCAGGATCCGGCGCTGGCGCAGCGGCTGCTGGCGGACATCCGGGCCACGGTCACCCGGCCGTGGGCGCTGATGGAGGTCTGCGGCGGCCAGACGCACAGCATCATCCGGCACGGGCTCGACCAACTGCTGCCCGAGGAGATCGAGTTGATCCACGGGCCGGGCTGCCCGGTGTGCGTCACCCCGCTGGAGGTGATCGACAAGGCGCTGGAGATCGCCGCCCGGCCCGGGGTGATCTTCTGCTCGTTCGGGGACATGCTGCGGGTGCCGGGCAGTGACCGGGACCTGTTCCAGGTCAAGAGCGCCGGCGGTGACGTCCGGGTGGTGTACTCGCCGCTGGACGCGCTGCGGATCGCCCAGGACAACCCGCAGCGGCAGGTGGTCTTCTTCGGGATCGGCTTCGAGACCACCGCGCCCCCCAACGCCATGACGGTCCACCAGGCGAGCCGGCTCGGCATCCGCAACTTCAGCCTGCTCGTCTCGCACGTACGGGTGCCCCCGGCGATCATGGCGCTGATGGAGTCGCCGACCTGCCGGGTGCAGGGCTTCCTGGCCGCCGGGCACGTCTGCTCGGTGATGGGCACCGCGGAGTACCCGGAGCTGGCCGAACGCTACCGGGTGCCGATCGTGGTGACCGGCTTCGAGCCGCTGGACATCCTGGAGGGGGTCCGGCTGGCCGTACGGCAGTTGGAGCGCGGCGAGGCGAAGGTGGAGAACGCGTACCCGCGGGCGGTGCGGGAGGAGGGCAACCCGGCCGCCCGGGCGATGATCGAGGACGTCTTCGAGGTCACCGACCGGGCCTGGCGCGGTATCGGCACCATCCCCGGTAGTGGCTGGCAACTATCGGAGAAGTACCGCGAGTTCGACGCGGAGCGGCGGTTCTCGGTGGGCGGGATCACCACCGTCGAACCGGCGGAGTGCCGCAGCGGGGAGGTGCTGCAGGGGCTGCTGAAGCCGCACGAGTGCGGCGCCTTCGGGACCGTCTGCACACCGCGCACCCCGCTCGGGGCGACCATGGTCTCCAGCGAGGGCGCCTGCGCCGCGTACTACCTCTACCGGCGGCTCGGCACCGGCGCCCCGGCCGCCGCCGGCGGCTCGGCCGCGGTCGGCAGCCGGGAGGTGAGTTCCGTTGGCTGAGCTGACAGATGTCGAGAGCACGGCCGCGCCCGCGCCGGACTTCGACGGCTGGAGCTGTCCGCTGCCGCTGCGCGACCAGCCGCGGATCGTCCTCGGGCACGGCGGCGGCGGGGTGCTGTCCGCGGAACTGGTCCAGCACGTGTTCGCCCCCGCGTACGGCGGCCCGGTGCTGGAGCAGGGCGGTGACGCGGCCACGGTGACGCTCGGCGGGGCACGGCTGGCGTTCTCCACCGACTCGTACGTGGTGCGGCCGCTGTTCTTCCCCGGCGGCAGCATCGGCGACCTCGCGGTCAACGGCACCGTCAACGACCTGGCCATGGCGGGTGCCCGGCCGGCCTACCTGTCCTGCGGGTTCATCCTGGAGGAAGGGGTGGAGACCTCGGTGGTGGCCCGGGTCGCCCAGGCGGTCGGGGCCGCCGCACGGGCCGCCGGGGTGGAGATCGCCACCGGTGACACCAAGGTGGTCGAGTCCGGCCACGGCGACGGCATCTACCTCAACACGGCCGGGATCGGCCTGATCCCGGACGGGGTCGACCTCCGGCCGCAGCGGGCCCGGCCCGGCGACGTGGTGATCGTCAGCGGCGAGATCGGGGTGCACGGCGTCGCGGTGATGAGCGTGCGCGAGGGGCTGGAGTTCGGCGCGGACGTGCGCAGCGACAGCGCGCCGCTGGCCGGGCTGGTCCAGGCCATGCTGGCGGTCGAACCCGACCTGCACGTGCTGCGCGACCCCACCCGCGGCGGGCTCGCCGCCTCGCTCAACGAGATCGCCGCCGCGGCCGGGACCGGCGTGGTGATCAGGGAACGCGCCGTTCCGGTACCGCAGTTGGTGGCCAACGCCTGCGCGATCCTCGGCCTGGACCCGTTCTACGTCGCCAACGAGGGCAAGCTGGTCGCCTTCGTGCCCCGGGAGAGCGCGGACGCGGTGCTGGAAGCGATGCGGGCCCACCCGCAGGGCGTCGGGGCGGCGGTGATCGGCGAGTGCGTCGACGAGCACCACGGCATGGTGGTGGCCCGGACCGGCCTCGGCGGCACCCGGGTGGTGGACCTGCCGATCGGCGAACAGCTGCCGCGGATCTGCTGACCCGGGCGGCCGGGCGCGGTGTCACAGGGGTGGGTTACGGTGTCGCACCGTCACCCACCCCGGTGTCGGCGGCCGTCCCCGGCGCCGCCCGGGCCGTTACCCGCGCAGGAGAAGCCGCCGATGATCGAAGCCCGTCCGGTCGCCGCCCTCGACGCCCCGCTGCCGCCGGGGGACGCCGCCGATCCGGCCGTGGTCGTCCTCGGCGGCCGGCCGGTGCTGGTGCAGCGCGGCGACACCGAACTGGTCGCGGTGGACCTCCGGCAGCCGGACCGGGCCGTACGCTTCCCGGCGCCCTGGCCCCGGCGCTACGGCACCGTCGCGCTCGCACCCGGCCTCGGGCTGGCGCTGTTCGCCGGGGTGCACGCGCTGCGCGCCGTGGACCCGGCCGGCGCCACGCGGTGGGAGGTCCGGCACGCGTGCTGGGAGGACGGCTGCCCCGACCTGCACGAGGAGGCCGCGCAGTACCTGGGCGCCGGAAGCCACCCGTACGCGTCCAAGGGGTCTGCGGTCTTCTCCGCCGACGGGTCGGTGGTGTGGGCGCACGTCCGCCCCACCGCCGACGCGGACGACGACGAGGAGGAATGGCTGGTCCTGGACGCCGCCGACGGCCGGGTCCTGGCCCGGGCGCAGACCGGCACCATCGCGGCGGGTTCGGAGCATGTTCCGCACCCGGACCCGCGGCAGATGGGGCTGAGCGTCGGCGAGGGCCAGGACGGCGTTCCGCTGCGCTGGGGGCGGTGGGACGGGGACACCCTGACCGTCGGGAACCTCGGCCGCGAGCGGGTCCTGCTCGCCGTCAGCCCGTCGGGCGAGCGGATGCTGACGGTCACCCACTACCAGGAGACCCTGGCCGTGCACCGGGCCGGGGAGCAGGAGGCCCGGTCCGAGCTGGACGCCACGGACGCCGTCCCGTCCCGCCCCGGGGACACCGGCCCGGCCGCGGCGACGGACCTGCGCTGGGACTACTACGGCGGCTTCCTGGACGAGGAGACGGTGATCGCCGGCACCTCGGAGAGCGAGCAGAAGGACGACGAGGAGTACGGCGGGGCGCGGCACTGGCTGCTGGCCGCCGAACCGCTGCGGCCGGCCGGCCGGGTCGCCTACCCCTTCCCGGTGTCCGGCCCCCCGCACCCGCTCGGCGACGGCACCTGGGCGACCGTCACCGGCCAGGCCCGTACGGTGCACCTGTGGGAGCGGGCACCCGAGCGGGGCTGAGGCCGCGGCCGGCGCGCGGAGGCCGCCTGACCGTGGCGCGGGCCGCCTGACGGCGGGTCGGTACCACGGGCCGTCAGAGGTGGTGGCGGGTGCGGGATCCCGGCGCTCCGCTCCGATGGCCGGCCGGGCGGAGGCGTGGGGGCGGCCGGGAGGCGGCGTGGGTTGGCGTGGGTTGGCGTGAAAGCGAGCCTCCGACCGCACGGGTACCCCCCGGGGGTTTCGACGCCGACCGGCGGGGGTGGCACGATGGCGGACACTGTGACTGCCCGACTGCCCCGCGTGATCCGCTCAGGGGTCTTCGCCGCCCTGTGCGTGGCGTTGGCCGCCTGCGCGCACGCCAGTATGACGACGGCCGAGCTGCCTTCGTCCTGGCTCGTGCTGGCGTTCGCGGGCATCCTGGGCTGCTCCTGGCTGCTGGCCGGTCAGCGCCGCGGCCCGCTCGCGGTCACCGGGTGGATGGTGGCGCTCCAGGGCGGGTTGCACCAACTGTTCGACACCATCCAGCGGACGCCGGTGATGCCGGTCGCCAAGCCGGACTGGGTCTCCCTGCTGCTCTGCGAGGCCGGTCCGGTCAGCGGCCGGATCGACCCCGAGGAACTGGCCCGCGCGGCCGGCCTGGATCCCGCTGTCCTGCCCGCACTCCGGTCCGGGCAGGGGGCCGTTCTGACGATGGCCCACGGCGCACACGGGCTGGCGACGACCGCGTCCGGGGCAGCAGACCTGGCCGGGACCGGCGGCCTGAGCGGTACGGCCGGCCCGGGAGGCGTGGCGGGCATGGCGGGCATGGCCGGTATGGCGCACTCGGGCTGGACGCTCGGTGACGGCCTGACCCTGGCCGGTGTCGCCTCGCTCGGCATGGTCGCCGCGCACCTGCTGGCCGCGCTCGCGTGCGCCGTGCTGTTCTGTCACGGCGATGCCGCCGTCGCCGGGCTCGGCCGGTTGCTGCTGGCCCTGGCGGCTGCGGTGGTGCCGGTCCTGCTGCTGCTCCCGCCGACCGTACGGCCGGCCGGGCCGCGCTGCCGGCCGCGGCGGCGGGAGAGACCGACCGCCGAACCGGTCCTGCTGCACGTGGTGGTGCGGCGCGGCCCGCCACCGCTCGTCCTGCTGTGACGCTCCCGCCACCCGCGCCGCGGGCCGCCCCCCTGGCGGCCGCGGACCGACCGCGCTGCTGACCGGAACACCGGTCGGCGGTCCGGGTGGTGGGCCGGTCGCCCCTGCGCACGTACGCGTCCGGGGCCTGCCGCACCGCGCCCGCCGTACCCGACGCCGCAAGCCGTAGAGGCCGAGCGGCGCCGGTCGGCGGCAGGTCCGGCGTCCGGGCCCTGACCGGGCCCCGGGACGCCGGCCAGTGCGGGTCCGACCTCTCCCCTGCCTTCAGGACACCGCCATGACAGTCAGCCTTCCGGCTGCCCGACCGCCCCGCACCGAGCTGGTACTCACGGAGCCGGTACTCACCGAGCCGGACGCACGACCGAGACCTCCACGGGCCCGCTCACCCCGCGCTGCACGGCCCGCCCGATTGCCCCTCGGCCGGCGTCTCCTGCGGGGCTGCGGCCAGCGCCTCGTCCAGGCGGGCCATCAGCCCGCCCGTCCAGCTCTCGGACGGCCCCGGCGCCTGCCCGGCCAGCTCACGCAGACGGGCCGCGGCACGCTGCCACTCCTCGCACTCCGGACAGCCGTCACCGGGCGTCCCGTCCGCCGGGTCGGCGTCGGCTGCGGTGGTGGCACGGTGGTCCGGGCATCTCATGCGTCCATCGTCCCGTACGCACCGGGCCGTCGATCACGCCGCCCCCGCCGTGCGGGAGGCCGCCGGTGAACGCCGCCGCGGCCCCCCTCAACGACGATCGGCCGACCGACGACCGCCTGACCGAACTCGCCCTGGCGGGCGGCAGCGGCGACCGCCACGCCGTCGAGGACTTCGTCCGGGCCACCCAGCGGGACGTGTGGCGGTTCGTGGCCCACCTCGCCGACCCCGACTCGGCGGACGACTTGGCCCAGGAGACCTTTCTGCGCGCCCTGCGCAGCCTGCCGACCTTCACCGGCCGGGCCTCCGCGCGCACCTGGCTGCTCTCGATCGCCCGCCGCACCGTGGTGGACCGCTACCGCCGTTCGGCCGTCCGGCCGCGCAACGCCGGGCTGGCGGACTGGGAGGACGCGGTCGACCGTCGCCCCGCGCCGCCCGGCGGTTTCGAGGAGGGCGTCGCGCTGGCCGACCTGCTCGCCCGGGTGTCGGTGGACCGGCGCGAGGTGTTCGTGCTGACCCAGGTGCTGGGCTATAGCTACCAGGAGGCGGCCGCCGTCTGCGGCTGCCCGGTCGGGACCGTCCGTTCCCGTCTGGCACGCGCCCGCGACGAGCTGGTGCTGCTGCTCAGGGCGGCGGAGGCCGCGGACCGCGACCCCCGCCCGGAGCGCGGCCTCCCGGCGGGGGTACCGGGCTGAGGCGGCGCCACCCACGCGAGGCGGCCCCGCGCCCGGGCGCTACGGGCCCGCGGGGCCGCCGGTTTGCGCGGGCTGGGCGGCGGCTGCCGGCTCGAGGAGGGTCCAGCCGTCCAGTTCCACGGCGTGCGGTTCGGCCGGGTGCCATCCGGCGGCGGACGCCGCGTCGAGGAGGGCCCGGACGGCGCCAGGTTCGTGCAGGTTCAGGCCGGCGCCGCGGGTGAATCCGACGTCGCCCGATCCGAAGGGGGCGCCGCCCGGGACGTACCGGTCGGGGCCGGACACGAAGACGATGCGCAGCGGGCCGCCGCTGCCGGGCGGCTGCGGGTACAGCGTGAGGGTCTCGCGGCAGTCGGCGGACCGGCCGCTGTCCAGTACCCGGTGGCGGTGGCGGAGCGTCCACAGGTACGTACGGCCGTCCGCGACCAATCGGCGCGGCTTCTTCGGATGGCGGGGCACGGGGGTGAGCGTACGCGGTCCCGCCCCTCCTCCGCCTTTACATCACCTATCGAGATTCGATAGATTCCCATCGCAACTCGATGGAGGGATGGGCCATGGGAAAACTGACCGTGCGTGCACTGCGCGCCGTGCTCGCGGTGGTGCTGGCCGGCACCGTGTTCGTCCAGGCGGGCCTGGTGTGGGCGCTGGCCACCGATCCGGAGGACGGGTCGCTCCCGCTGACCCCGCTGCGGCTGGTCACGATCCTGGGGATGGCGTCGGCCCAGGTCGCCCTGGTCTGCATCTGGCGGCTGGTGGCGATGGTGCGCCGTGGAACGGTGTTCTCCCCCACCGCCTTCCGGTACGTGAACGGCGTGATCGGCTCGATCGTGGCGGCCGCCCTCGTGTGGTTCGCGGTCACGGCCATCAACGCGCCGGGCCAGCGGGAGGACCCGGGCGTCACCGTGATCATGGCCGGGATCGGCGTGGCCATCCTGGGGGTCGCGCTGGTCGTGCTGGTGCTGCGGATGCTGCTCACCCAGGCCGTCGCGCGCGACGTCGAGGCGACGCAGTTGCAGGCCGAGCTGGACGAGGTGATCTGATGCCGATCGCCGTCGACATCGACGTGATGCTGGCCCGGCGGAAGATGTCCGTGGGCGAGCTCGCGGACCGCGTGGGGATCACCCCCGCCAACCTGGCGGTGCTCAAGAACGGCCGCGCCAAGGCGGTCCGCTTCAGGACCCTCGCCGCGCTCTGCGAGGTGCTCGAGTGCCAGCCGGGCGACCTGCTGCGCTGGGAGCCCGAGGATGCCGGCACCACGGAGGCCACGGAGGCCACCGAGGCCGTCAAGGTCTCCGGGCTCGCCGCCGCGGACGCCGCGGACGCCTGACCCACGCGAGGTCCGGCCGTCCCGGCCGGGCCCCGCCCACCTATTCGCTCAGGTGTTCGATAGCGGGCGTATGCTGGCTGCCATGGGCGTCCACGTGCAGGCTTCGCTGTTCGACGCGGCCGAGGAGATCGGGCTGCGGCGGCTGGACGGCGTGCGGCGCACGGTGCTCGGGGACGGCGCGTGGATCGATCTGCTGCCGGGGTGGCTGACCGGGGCGGACGCGCTGTTCGAGGTGCTGGCCGCGCAGGTGCCCTGGCACGCGGAGCGGCGGCAGATGTACGAGCGGGTGGTGGCGGTGCCGCGGCTGCTGGCGCACTACCGGGAGGGCGAACCGCTGCCGCACCCGGTGCTGGGCCGGGCCAGGGCGGCGCTCGACGCGCACTACGCGCGGGAGCTGCGGGAGCCGTTCGTCAGTGCCGGGCTGTGCTACTACCGGGACGGGCGGGACAGCGTGGCCTGGCACGGCGACCGGATCGGGCGCGGCGAGCACGAGAACACCATGGTCGCGATCGTGTCGGTGGGCGAGCCCCGGCCGCTGCTGCTGCGCCCGCGGTTCGGCGGCGGCGGCGGCACGGTGCGCCAGGCGCTCGGGCACGGTGATCTGCTGGTGATGGGCGGCTCGTGCCAGCGCACCTGGGAGCACGCGGTGCCGAAGACGGCGCGCCCGGTGGGGCCGCGGATCAGCATCCAGTTCCGGCCGCGCGGGGTGGCCTGAGCAGGTCCACGGGCCTGTTCAGGCCGGGTCCGGACCGGCGCTCCAGCTGATCAGCGGCGGCCGGACCGCCGCGCACAGCGGCAGCCCGGCTGAGTCGGTGAGCCCCAGCCGGGCGGTGAGCCGGCCGCCCTCGACGGCGGCGGCCAGCGTCGCGGGGGTCACGGCGTCGAGCATCAGCTTGGCCCGGCGGAACATCGCCAGCCCGCCCGCGCCGTCCGCGGCCAGCCAGGACAGGTACACGAACCGGCCGCCGAGCCGGTTCTGCAGGTACGGGCCGCGCAGCGCGATGCCGTCCGGCCCCGGGACGGCGGTGCAGTCCAGGGTCCAGACGGCGGACGGCGCGTCGGCGGGCAGCAGGCCGAGCAGTTCGGCCGGGCGGTCCTTGCGCTGCACGCCCACGTGGATGTCGCTCGCGCCCGGGAAGCCGGGGCCGGCCGGGCAGTGGCGGCCCGGCAGGGCGGTGGCCTCGATGCGGATCTGCATGGCGGCCAGTCTGCCCTGCCGGCCGGCGGGTCAGCGCACGGCCTCGCCGTAGAAGTCCGGCACCTGCTGGCCGCCGTCGGCCGCGAGGACCGCGTCGTGCACCCACTTGCCGACCGCCAGGTCCAGTACGCCCAGGCCGAACGGGGAGAACACGGCCGCCCGCTCCGGGTCGCGGCTGACCGTGCCGGCCAGCAGGTCGGCGATGGTGCCGTGGACGAAGTCCCGGTGCCCGACCAGCTGTTCGGCCAGGTGCAGGGAGGTCCGCTCGCGGACCGCGTGGTCGATGTCGTCGGTGAAGTTCTGGGCGCCCAGGATCAGTTCGGGAGCCAGGTCACGCAGCGACAGGTGCAGGACGACGGGGGCGTGGGCGAGCAGGGCGGGGTCGGTCAGGTGCGGCTCCCCGGCGACGGTGGTGAGGATCACCAGGTCGCAGTCGGTGAAGGCGCCGGCCGCCTCCTCGACCACCTCGACGTCCTGGACGCCGTCCGCCTTGAGGGTCTGCGCGAACCGCTCGGCGTGCGCGCGGTCCAGGTCGAAGATCCGGAAGCCGCCGAACTGCCAGTTGAGGTCGCGCAGGAACTTCCACACGTGGCCGCCGATCAGCCCCGCGCCGACCAGGCCGATCCGCTCCACCCGGCGCCCGCCCACCAGGGCCTCGGCGCCCAGCACGGCGGAGGCCGCGGTACGGCTGGCGGAGATCACCGAGGACTCCATCGCGGCGATCGGGTAGCCGCTCTCGGTGTCGTTGAGCAGCAGCACGGCCGAGGCGCGCGGGATGCCGCGGGCCGGGTTGTCCGGGAAGCTGGCGATCCACTTGATGCCCGCCACCTCGAACTCGCCGCCCAGGTAGGCCGGCAGCGAGATGATCCGCGAGTTCGGCTTGTGCGGGAAGCGCAGGAACGCGCTCTCCGGGTTGACGCTCCGGCCGGCCGCGTGCGTGACGTACGCGCGGCGGACCACGTCCACGCAGGTGGCGCGGTTCCCCTCGACCTGGCGCAGCACGTCCGCGCCGGTCAGGACGCGCAGCTGGGGCAGGGTGAGCGGGGTGCTCGGGGTGTCGGTCACGGGTGGTGCTCCTCAACGTGTCGGGTGGCGCGGGTGGATCGGGGTGGATCGGGACGGTGCGGGTGGGTCCGGGTGGGTGCGGCCGGGGTCAGAGCGCCGACGGCAGGGCGGCACCCGGCCAGCCGTCGGGGACGGGCCGGTCGGCGAAGGACCGGGCGACCCAGTCGGCGTCGTACACGGTCTCCGCGTACGCGGTGCCGCGGTCGGCGCACAGGAAGGCGACGGTCGGCCGGGCGCCGCCGGCCGGGCGGCGGCCGAAGTAGTGGCGGATGGCGGCGTACACGCTGCCGGTGGAGCCGCCGGTGTAAAGGCCGTGCCGGCGGACCAGTTCCAGGCAGCCCTGGACGGCGGCCGGTTCGGGGACGATGACCACGTCGTCGATCAGCGCGCGGTCGCACAGCGGCGGCACCAGGCTGGAGCCGAGGCCGGGCAGCAGCCGGGCCTGCGGCGGCTGGCCGAAGATCGCCGATCCGGCGGCGTCGACGGCGACCACGGTCGCCGAGGGGTGCTCCTCCTTGACCCGCCGGGAGACGCCGGCGATGGTGCCGCCGGTGCTGACGCCCAGGAAGACGTAGTCCAGTTTCGGCAGGGCGGCGCAGAGTTCGCCGCCGGTCGTCCGGTAGTGCGCGAGCAGGGCGTCCTCGTTGGCGTACTGGTTGGGCCAGTAGACGTGCCGGTACTCGGTCTGCAGCTGCTTGACCCGGTCCAGGCGGGTGGTCAGGTAGCCGCCGCTGGGGTCGCGCTCGGTGACCTTCTCCACCCGGTCGCACATGATGCCGAGGTAGGCCTCGGTGAGCTGGTTGCAGTTGGGGTCGATCACCGGCACGAAGCGGATGCCGAGGGTGCGGCAGAAGGCGGCCATCGAGATGGCGAAGTTGCCGGAGGACGACTCCACCACGGTGGTCTCGGCGGTGATCTCGCCGCGTTCGACGGCTCCCTTGAGGATCCAGAACGCCGAGCGGTCCTTCGAGCTGCCGTTCGGGTTGCAGTACTCCAGCTTGGCGTGGAGGTCCACCGCGTCGTCCTCGATCCGCACCAGCGGGGTCTCGGCGAAGGTGGCGGCCAGCACGGCCAGCCGGGCGCGCAGCGCGCCGGCCGTACCGCCGGATCCGACCGGGGCCGGGAGGCCGTCCGCCACCGGGTCGAGAACGTCCGGCGCAGCCGGCGGACACGCGGCAGGCCGTGGCATCGTCGACACGGTGCAGTCCTGGTGACCGTTCTGTGCTGGCATAACGCCGTTTCTCCAGTCGTGTGTGACGGTGTGGGAGGACGCCCCGGGCGGCTTCGCCCGCCGGTGGTGCCGCGGGTGCGCGAGAGGCGTGGGGCACGCGGTGCCGGGGCGCGGGTCGTCGTCGACCCGCGCGGCCCGGCCCCCAGGTCGTGGCGGTGGTGCCCGGGTCGCGGTGCCCGGGGCTACCAGGCGGCCGTGGCGAACGAGAGCAGGGTCTCCCGCTCGGCCGCCGTGACCAGCTCGGTCCGCCGGACCGGCTGGTCCGGGTCGGCGACCGCGGCGGCCAGCAGCAGCCGGTAGTGGCCGGCCATCCGGTCCACGGTGGCCGGGTCGAACAGGTCGGTGTCGTACTTGAACGCCACCTTGACCGCCGCGTCGGTCTGCAGCACCTCGGCGCTCAGGTCGAACTGGCCCTCCTGCTGCGGCAGGTCGAAGCCGGTCAACCGCAGTCCGTGGTGGACCAGTTCGGACTTGGCATGGTCCTCGGGGGCGAGCAGTTCCAGCAGCGGCTGGAACCGGGTCGCGGTGATCAGGCTGAACATGCTCTGGAACACCGGGGTGCGGCTGGGGTCGTGCGGCAGGCCGAGTTCGGCCGGCAGCAGCGGCAGCGGCAGGTCGCGGTGGGCCAGGCCCTGCCGGAGCTGACCGGAGACCTGCGCCATGAGCTGCCGGTACGTCAGGTCGGCCGCCCCGAAGTCGGCCCGGCAGGGCAGGGTGTTGACGAAGTAGCCGGCCGTGTTGCGCATGGCGCGTTCGGGCCGGGTGCTGACGGCGTAGCCGACCAGGAAGTCCGGCTGGGCGCTCCACCGGTACAGCAGGGCCTGGAACGCGCCGAACAGCAGCACGAACGGGGTCACCCCGGCGGCCGCCGCGGCCGGCCGCAGGGCGCGGGCCAGCTCCTCGGGCAGCCGGAAGTCCCGGCTCGCCCCGGTGAACCGCTTGCGGGCCGGACGCGGCCGGTCGGTGGGCAGTTCCAGTGCGGACGGCGCCCCGGCGCACACCTGCCGCCAGTGGTCGGCGAGTTCGGCCCGGCGGGGCGAGTCCAGCAGCTCCCGCTCCGCGGTGACGTACTCCTGATACGGGCGCAGCGGCTGCGGCCAGCCGGGCGCCGCGCCCCGGACCTCGGCGGCGTAGGCCGTCAGCAGGTCCTCCAGGACGATGACCTGGGACGCGCCGTCGGTGACCGCGTGGTGGGCGGCCAGCAGCAGCACGGAGTCCTCGGCGGCGCGGCGCAGCAGCAGGATCCGGACCGGGCCCGCCTCGGTCAGGTCGAAGGGCCGGGCGACCGTCTGCCGGGCGGCGGCGTTCAGCTCCTCGTCGCTCGCGCCGGGCACCTCGCGGATCTCCAGCAGGCCGGGCAGCGCGCCGACGGTGCTCCGGCGGGGGCGCCCGTCGCGTTCGGTGAAGCGCGAGCGCAGCAGTTCGTGCCGGTCGGCGACGGCGGCGGCGGCGCGCCGCAGGGCGTCGTCGTCGACGGCCTGGCGGATCCGGACCGCCATCGCGACGTTGTAGGCCGGGCTGGCGGGGGCCAGGCGCTGCAGGAACCACAGGGCCTCCTGGCCGAGCGAGACCTCGTGCCCGGCCGGGCCGGCGGTCAACGCTGCCCCACGAGGCCGTGCAGGTAGCCGGTGATGGCGGCGATGGTCGGATGGTCCCAGGCCAGGGTGGACTCCAGCTCCAGGTCGAAGCGGTCCTCGATCTCGGTGATCAGGCTCATCCCGTAGACCGAGTCGAGGCCGTACTCGACCAGCTTGACGTCGGGCCGCAGCTCGGTGACGGGCCGGTCGAGGTAGTAGGCGACGCGGCCGGTCAGCCACTCGGCGATGGCCTCGGCGGAGGTGTCGATGGTGGTCTCGGGCATGTCGGGGTTCCTGCCGTTCTTGGTGGGTCGGGTCGGTGACGGGTCGGTGGGTCGGGCGGACGGTGCCGGTCAGCGCGCGGGCGGACGGTCGGCCAGGTCGAAGGTGCGGCCCTGCTGGAGGCGGGTGCGCAGCTCCTCGAGGAGCAGCGGGTCGCGGTCCGCGGCGGCGGGGACCGCCGGGCGTCCGGTGCGTGCGGCGAGGCGGTGGAGTGCGGCGTGGATCCAGTCGGGCCGGCCGAGGAAGCCGTCCCGGCCGGCGTGTCCGTGCCACCAGAGCCGCAGGCAGGCCGCGGCGGCGAACCCGGTACCGCCCGGGTCCCCGGCCAGCGGCGCCGCCAGGGCGACGAGTTCGGGGTGCCGGTCGGCCAGCTCCGCGGGCAGGGCGCCGAGGGTGGCGGCCAGTGCGTCGGGCCCGGTGGCCGCCGGACCGATCAGCGCCAGGTCCAGCGCGGGCAGCTGCCCGGCCGCCTCGAACAGGGCCGTCAGCGGCTCCTCGGCGGGCCCGGCCGGCGGTGCGGCGGGCGGCGGTGAGCCGTGCAGCGCCGCCAGCGCCGTCCGGTCCCGCAGGTGCTTCTGGAACACCGCGTGCGGGCCCTCCCGCAGGTACGAGCGGGCCCCCAGGAGCAGCGACAGCTGGTGGACGGCGTCCCGTACCAGGCCGGCCACCAGGTGCTGGGCGGTGCTCTGGTAGGTGGCGCGGCCGGGGTGCAGGTGCAGGGCACGGGCGGCGACGGTGGTGCAGCAGTCCGCGATCAGCAGGTCCAGGAACGCGTCGGCGAGCAGCGCGCGGGCGCTCGGCAGGCCGGTGACGGGCCGGCCGTACAGGATCCGCTCGTCGGCGAAGGACAGCGCGGTGCGCAGCTCGGTGTCCAGCACGCCGGCCAGGGCGGAGGCGACGACGGTACCGGTGATCCGCCGCACGGCCGCGGCGTCGGCCCGGCCGGCGCCGTCCGTGCCGACCAGGCGGTCCGCGGAGACCCGCAGGCCGTCGGCGCGGACCGCGCTGAACCGGCAGCCGCGCAGGCCGGTGCCGCTGTGCGGCGGGGAGACGGTGAGGCCGGGGTCGGCGGGAAGCAGCAGGTGGGCGGTGCCCCCGTCGAGGGTGACGGGCAGCAGGATCGCCTCGGCGGCGGCCGGATCGCCGACCAGGTGTTCGCTGCCGGAGACCACCAGCTCACCGCCGTCGCGGGTGGCGCGCAGGCCCGCGCCGGGTGCGGCGTGCGCGGTGGCGACCCGGCGGTCCCCGAGCAGCAGGGCGGCGAGGGCCGCCTGCTGGCCGGGGTTGCCGCTGCGCCACACGTGCAGGCCGGCGGTGAGGCTGCCGAGGCCGTACCCGGCGGCGAGGCCGAGGTCGCGGCGGGCGACGGTGCGGAACGCCTCGGCGAGTTCGTCGGCCCGGGTGAGCCGGCCGCCGAGGGCCGCGGGCACCAGCTCGGCGTTGAAGCCGTAGGTGTCCAGGGCCCGCACGCCGGCGGCGGGCAGTTCGGCGCGTTCGTCGGCGGCCACCACGGCGTCCAGGCCGAGCGGGTTGCCCGGGGCGAGCGGGTCGCCGAGCAGGGCCTCCAGCCGGGCGGTGCGGGGACGGGTGGAAAGGTGCTCGCTCATACCGTCTCCTCCATCCGGCTGTGCAGCAGCGAGAACAACTCGCCGTCCCGGTACTGCCCGTGGAGCCGGTCGGAGAGGCGGTCGAAGACCGCGCCGTCGCGGACCACGCCCGGGCGCAGCTTGGCCAGCAGCCGGGCCAGGCCGGCCTCCAGCCAGAGGCCGTCGGCCCACAGCGCGGCGGTCGGCGAGTCGGCCGCCGCGTCGCGGTTGCGCAGCCACAGCTGGACGCAGGCCGCCGCGGCGAACACCTGGGTCCAGCGGCGGGCCAGGTCGAACGCGCCGGGCGGCACGTCCCGGGCCGAGGGCCGGTGGTCGGCCATCGCGGCGTGCAGCTCGTCGGTGATCTCCCGCAGTTCGTCCGCGTACCGGCCGACGGCGGCCGGGACGGCGCGCCGGGCGGCCAGCTCGGTGAGTTCGGTGAGAGCGGCGGGGAGGCTCTGCACCAGGCTGCTGCCGGTGCGCGAGATCAGTTCCAGGGCTGCGCCGTCGTGCGGCGGCAGCTCGGCCTGCAGGTCGACGGCGGCGGCCAGGCCGCTCTCGTCGACCTTGCGGCGCCGGTGGCCGACGGCCAGCTGCGGGAACTGGTTGATCAGTGCGTTGAGGTTCACGAAGGTGTTGCCGTCGAAGATGCTCATGATGTGGTGGTCGCGTTCCAGCTTCTGGAACGCGCCGTGCAGGTAGGAGCGGCTGAGGAAGACCCCGGCGCCGAGCGCGGTGCCCAGGTCGGCGATCAGCTGCTCGACGGTGTGCGGCACGAAGCACTTGACGGCCGCCGAGACCACGCTGAGCTCGCCGGTGAGCGCGTGGATGGAGCGGATCCCGGCCAGCGTGACGGCCTCGGCGACCAGCAGGTCGGCGTAGGCCTCGGTGAGCCGCCGGTCCGCGGTGGGGCTGCCGTCGGCCGGGCCGAGGTGGTCCAGGCTGTAGCGGACGGCCAGGCGCAGCGCGTGGTCGCCGGTGCCCAGCGACAGCGGCCCGCACAGGCTGCGGGTCAGCTGGAGGATCTTCAGGACCGTCTCCAGGCCGGTGCCGGCCTCGCCGACCACGGCGGTGGCGGGGATCTCGGCCTCGGTGAACTCGATGCCGCTGATGTCGGCGCCCCGGATGCCGACCGTGCGCACGGCGGGCAGGCAGCGGAAGCTGCCGGGGGCCAGCTGCCGCTTGTCGATCAGCAGCAGGCTGAAGCCGCGCGGGCCGCCCGCCGGGTCGGTGCGGGCGAGCACGCAGACGAACTGGCCGCGCGAGGCGTTGCCGATCAGCCACTTCTCGCCGTTGACCCGGTACCAGTTCTCGCCCTCGGCGGTGGCGAGCCGGTTGGCCAGCAGGTCGCTGCCGTGCTGCTGCTCCGTCAGGGCGAGCGAGACCACGCTGCCGTCGTGGATCTCCGCCGCCAGCCGGTCGGCCTGCGCCCGGTCGCCGGCCAGCCACACGGAGGCGGCGCCGAGGAAGGTGGAGACGTGGGCGATGGCCACCGTCAGGTCGCGGCGGGCCACCGTGCGCAGCAGCGCGGCGAGGTCCTCGTAGCTGTCCAGCGCGCCACCGTGGGTGGTGGGCACGTAGTGGCGGGCGAGCCCGAGTTCGTCCAGCAGCCGGCAGATCTCGGTGGGAAACTCCTCGCGTTCGTCGAGGTCCGCGCAGCGGGCGTAGGAGAACGCCTGGAGCGGGTCGTGCGGGTCGCCGAGCCGGCGGTCGAAGACGGCGGCGAGCTCGTGCGGCAGGTACTTCACGCGTCCGCCCCGTCCTCGGTGACGGCCGCCGGCCGGTACCGGTCGCGGGTGCGCGGGGCGAGGTCCTCGTGCAGCGGGTCCAGCTCGCCGGCGACGAACAGCTGCCGCATCCGGGAGCGCTGCACCTTGCCGCTGGTGGTGCGCTGCACCTTGCCGGGCTTGAGCAGCACCACGTTGCCGACGGGGACGCCGAGGCTGCGGCTGAGCGCGAGCTTGACCTCGCCCGCCAGGGTGTCGAGGCCGGTGCCGGCGAGCCTGGCCTGGCGGACCTCCTGGACCACCACCAGGTCCTCGCCGGAGCTGCCGCCGGGGACGGAGAAGACGCTGGCGGTCAGGCCGCCGAACGCCGGGTGCAGGCCGGTGCTCTCCCGTTCGATGTCGTGCGGGTAGAGGTTGCGGCCGTTGACGATCAGCAGGTCCTTGATGCGGCCGGTGACGTAGAGCTCGCCCTCGTGCAGCACCCCGAGGTCGCCGGTGCGCAGGTGGCCGCGGTCGCCGTCGGCGGTGGCGACGTCGAAGACCTCGGCGTTGACCTCGGGCTTCTCCCAGTAGCCGGGTGCGAGCGAGCCGCCGCGCAGCCAGATCTCGCCGACCTCGCCGTCGGCCAGCACCTGACGGGTCGCCGGGTCGACGATCCGTACCTCGAGGCCCGCCGGGGCGCCGCAGCTGACCAGCGGCGCGCCGTCCGGCCGGGGCCGGAACCGGTTGCGCTCCAGGTCGGCCGCGTCCACCAGGGCGACCCGGGGCTCGTGGCCGACGGGGGTGGCGGTCACCCCGAGGGTGGCCTCCGCCAGGCCGTACGCCGGGCGCATCGCGTCGGCCCGGAAGCCGGTGGGGGCGAGCCGCTTCGCGAACAGGTCCATGGTCTGCGCGTGGACCGGTTCGGCGCCGTTGGCGGCGCAGCGCCAGGCGGACAGGTCGAGCCGGGACAGCAGTTCGTCGGTGACGGTGCGGGCTGCCAGGTTGTAGCCGAAGTTCGGCGCGTAGCTGTGGGTCGCCCGGTAGGTGTGGATCAGCTCCAGCCAGGCGTACGGGCGGCGGACGAAGTCGGTCGGCGGCATCAGCACGGTCCGCAGGCCGCTGTCGAGCGGCAGCAGCAGGGCGGCGATCAGGCCCATGTCGTGGAAGAGCGGCAGCCAGCTGCAGACGGTGGAGCCGGGGCCGACGTCGAGCAGGGCGCGCAGTTCGCCGAAGTTGTGGTCGAGGTTGCCGTGGCCGACCATGACGCCCTTGGGGTCGCTGGTCGAGCCGGAGGTGTACTGCAGGAAGGCGAGCTGCTCCGGCGCGGGGGCGGGCCACGCGTACCGGTCCGGGGCGACCGGCGGCGCGGCCTCGGTGACGACGGTGCGGACGTGCGACTGCTCCTCCTGCTCCAGCCAGTCCGCGACCTCCGGGTGGGTGGCGGTGTCGGTCAGGACGGCGGTCGCGCCGCAGTCCTGGAGGACGCCGGTGGTGCGGCGGCGCTGGCCGGAGCCACGGCCGGGCAGCGGGACCGGCACCGGTACCAGGCCGGCGTACAGACAGCCGAGGAAGCCCTTGACGAACTCCAGGCCGGTCGGGAAGAGCAGCAGCACCCGGTCGCCGGGTTCGCAGTGCAGACGCAGCTCGGCGGCCACCGACTGGGCGTCCTGGGCCAGTTGGCCGTAGGTCAGGGTGCGGGTGACGGCGTCCTCGCCGTAGCCGCTGACGAAGACGACGGCCTCGTGGTCGGGGATCTCGCGGGCGTGCCGCGCGGTCGACTGGATCAGGTCGGTCATGGCGTGGTCACTTCCCTGCGGGGGTCGGGGTCGGGGTACGGTCCTCGGCGGCCGGCACGGCGGGCGCCTCGGAGGTGGTCTCGGCGGCTGCCTCGGCCGCGGCCTCGGCGGCGGCGCGCTCGCGCAGCTCGGAGCCGATCCGGCGCAGCGAGGGGCTCGCCGCGGCGGCCAGGGTGAGCAGCAGCATCACCGCGCTGCAGGCCAGCACCGAGTCACGGAAGCCGAACGCCTGGAGGGTGTAGCCGCCGAGCAGCGCGCCCAGCGGGAGGGTGCCGAACGCCACGATGCCGATCACGCTGGCGATCCGGCCCTGCATGTCGTCCGGGGTGATCTCGACCTGGAAGGAGACCACGGCGATGGTCCACATCGCTCCGATGAACGACATCGGGGTGATCACCAGGCCGAACAGCAGCGGGTTGTGCAGCAGGACGACCAGGGGGAAGAGCACCGTCCAGACGGCGTTGGCGCCGATCACGATCACCGGCAGCGGCAGCCGCGCCATCCACCAGTTGGTGCTCAGCGCACCCGCCACCCCGCCGACCCCGGCCGCACCCATCACCAGGCCGACCACGACCTGCTCGGTGCCGGTGTCGCGCAGTGTGGTCAGCATGCCGAGCACCAGCACCTCGAAGAGCATGTTGCTGATCGCGACCACGGCGGCGGCGGCCCGCAACTGCTTGTGGTTCCAGAGCCACTTGACGCCGTCGGCGATGTCGCCGAACACGTTGCGCGGCTCGTCGGCGGTGTCCCGCTCGACCTGGAACTTGCGCTTGATGCCGGACAGGGTGGCCAGCGACACCAGGTGCGAGACCAGCGTGAACAGCAGCGGCAGCCAGGCCAGCACCGAGGACAGCGCGCCGGCCAGCGGCTGGCCGAGCAGTCCGGCGCCCTGGACCCGCGCCTCGTTCTGCGAGACGGCCTGGGACAGGTGCTCCGGGTCGACCACGTTGCGGACCGCGGAGTGCTCGGCCAGCTTGTACACGACGGTGAGGCTCGCCTCGGCGAACGCCACCGCCAGCAGCAGCGGGAGGATCACGTGCCCGGAGACCATCGTCGCGACCAGCACACCGAGCGCCGCGGCCCGGCCCACGTTGCAGCCGATCATCAGGCGGCGGCGGTCGAACCGGTCCACCAGCACGCCGGCGAACAGCGAGAACAGCAGCTGCGGCAGGCTGGCGGCAGCGCCGGTCAGCCCGGCCTGAGCAACCGTGCCGCCGGACCAGAGCACGATCAGCGGGTAGGCGAAGGTGCTGACCTGCGAGCCGAGCGAGGAGAACGCGGTGCCCGCCCACAGCAGCCGGAAGTCGCGGTTGCGGCTCAGCGGCGCGGGCTCGGCCACCGTGGCCGCCGCGGTGAGGTTGTCGGTGGTGCTCATGCCTGGGTCTCCGGGGAGTTGTCGGGTGCCGCGGTCTCGGCGGTACGGCCGCGGGCGCACCACTCCAGGACGGCCATGGCGCTGTACAGCTTGTGCTCGGCCTGCCAGAAGGCGATGCTGGCGGGCCCGTCCAGTACCTCGGCGGTGACCTCCTCGCCGCGGTGGGCGGGCAGGTCGTGCAGGAAGACGGCGTCCGGGCTGGACGCCCACAGCTCGGCCCGGACCTGGAACGGTGCGAACACCTCACGCCAGTTCGGGTCGGGCTTGGTGGTCCCGGTGGTCTGCCAGCGGGTGGTGTAGATGACGTCGACGCCCTCGGGCAGCCCGTCCATGTCGTGGCGCTCGGTGACCACGGATCCGTACGCCTCGGCCTGCTTGGCGGCCTCGGCCAGATAGCCGGCGTCCAGCCCGTACCCGGCGGGGGTGCGCAGGTGCAGCTCGGTGCCGGGGAAGCGGCTGAGGGCCAGCGCGAGCGCGGACGCCGTGTTGTTGCCCTCGCCCAGGTAGAGCACCCGCAGGCCCTCGATCCGGCCGAAGTGCCGCTGCAGCGCGGTCAGATCGGTCAGCGCCTGGGTCGGGTGCTCCTCCGCGCTCATCGCGTTGACCACCGCCATCGATCCGCGGGCGGCCAGCGCGCGCAGGTCCGCGGTCGGCTCCGCGGTCCGGGCGACCAGCACGTCGAGCATCCGCGACAGGATGTCGCCGGTGTCCTCCAGGGTCTCGCCGGTCGCCAGCTGCAGGTCGCCGTTCTGGTACGTGACGATCCGGGCGCCCAGGCGCAGCGATCCGCTGGAGAAGGCGGTACGGGTACGGGTCGAGGACCTCTTGAAGTAGATGCCGACGACGTCACCGTCGAGGGTCTGCGGGTACGGCTGTCCACCGTCGGCGAACTGCGCGCCCCGGGCCACGATGTGGCGCAGGTCGTCGTCCTCCAGGTCGGAGATCGAGATCAGGTGTCGTGCAGGAGACGTCATCGTCTTTCCGTTCCATGAGTGTTGGGGGTTCGGCCGCCGGGTGGAGAAGTGGGGTCAGCCGCCGAGCCTCGCGGTCAGCACGCGCCCGATCTCCGCCGCGGACCGGCCGGTCATCAGCTCGGCGTGCGAGCTGTCCACGCCGTGGACCTCCACCGCACCGGAGGTCTGCCGCCGCCAGGCGGACGGCTTCGGCAGGTCGGCCGGCTCGGTCCGCCGAGCGACGACCAGGAGCACATCGGTGTCCAACGCGGGTGCGCGGTGGGCGTCGCCGATCCGCTGGTTGTTGAGCAGCACCTCGATCAGGGCCTCGGACGAGCGCTCGTCGAGGTCGGCCAGTTCCGGGTAGGCGGAGTGCAGGATCTGCCGGAACTGGTCGCGGGGCGCGGCCGGTTCCTCACCGGGTGCGGGCTCCGGGGCGCGTTCGGGCAGGATGCCCAGACCCGCCAGGATCTCGATCAGCTCCGCACGCTCGCCGCGCGCGGCCGGTGCCGGGGCCTCCTCGGGGCCGCCGGTCCAGTCGGGGTAGGCGTCGAGCACCGCGAGCAGTTCGACCTCCGCCCCCTGCTCCCGGAGCCCGGCGGCGACCGCCGCGGCGAGCATGCCGCCGAACGACCAGCCCAGCAGCCGGTACGGGCCGGCCGGCTGGACCTCGCGGATCGTGGCCAGGTAGTCGGCGGCCATCTCCTCGACGGAGGAGGGCAGTTGATCGCCGGTGCCGTCCAGCCCGCGGGCCTGGAGGGCGTACACCGGCAGGTCGGCCGGCAGGTGCGGCAGCAGGCCGGCGTAGCTCCAGCCCACCGCGAGGCCCGGGTGGATGCAGAACAGCGGGAGGCGGGTGCCCGTAGGCCGCAGCGGCAGCAGCGGGGTGAGCGCCTCACCGCCGACGCCGTCGAGCCGCCCGGCCAGGCCGGCCACGGTCGGGGTGTCGAACAGGGCGCGGACGGGGAGTTCGCTGCCGAGTTCGGTGCGGATGCGGCTGACCAGGCGGGTGACCAGCAGCGAGTGGCCGCCCAGCGCGAAGAAGTTGTCGTCGATGGTGACACCCTCGACGCCCAGCACCTCGCCGAACAGCGCGCACAGCACCCGCTCACGCCC
>NZ_JBEZIR010000011.1:0-106777 GCF_040651175.1 Kitasatospora sp. NPDC048540 | reverse complement strand
TACCGCACGCTCGGTTTCGAGGTGCGCGATTCGAACGTCCTCAGGTACGCGGTGGGGCACCCGCGCCCGCGGCCGCACCGGCTCCCGCCGGGGCCGCCCCCGGCGCCTGGCCGATCCCGCGCAGTTTCCCCGCGCCGGGTGGCCCGGCCGAGCAGCCCGGCGCTGCGGCGCCCGCCGCCGCCCCGGTCGCGGAGGCCGCCCCGGCGTACCCGCCCGCTGCCCCGACCGCACCCGTGCCCACGCCCACGCCGCCGCCGGCCTCGCCCGTGGCGGCGCCTGCCGCGGCCCAGGCGCAGCCGTCCGCCGGTGCACAGCAGGGCGCCGCGCAGATCCGCCAGATGTGGCCGCAGATCCTGGACGCGGTGAAGAACCGCCGCCGTTTCACCTGGATCCTGCTCAGCCAGAACGGTCAGGTGGCCGGCTTCGACGGCAGCGTCCTCCAGGTCTCCTTCGTCAACGCGGGGGCCCGCGACAGCTTCGTCTCCAGCAACAGCGACGAGGTGCTGCGCCAGGCCCTGGCCGACTCGCTCGGCGTGGACTGGCGGGTGGAGTGCATCGTCGACCCGTCCGGCGGTTCGGCGGGCGGGCTGCCCCCGGCCCCGCCCGGCGGTGGGGGTGGCGGCGGTGGCTGGGGAGCACCGGCGCCGGCGTCCCGCCCCGCCTCGGCGTACCCGCCACCGGCGGCCCCGGCAGCGGTGGCCACGCCCGTGCAGCCGAGCCAGCCGGGTCAGGCCGATCAGGCGGGCCAGCCCGGCCGAGCGATGCAGCAGGCGCCGTCCGTCGCGCCGGTGCAGGCCGCGCCGGTCCAGCCGCAGCAGCAGGCGGCGGCCCCGCAGCCGTCCGCCGGCCACCCCGGGCCGTCGCAGCCGCAGGCCCCGCAGCCGTACGTGGCCCCGGAGGACGACGTACCCGAGGACGACGACCCGGACCTGAACGAGCAGGTGTTCTCCGGCCAGGAGCTGATCATCCGCGAGCTGGGTGCCACGGTCCTGGAGGAGATCCACCACAACGGGTGACGGGGACGGCGGCCGACCGGCGCATCGGCCGCCCCACCCGGCGGCCGACCGGGTGGCGCGTAGGCTCGGAAGGGTGTCGTCGGTTTCGGCGACCCTTCCGTGTACAGGCAGGAGAGAGCCGTGTTCCCTGGTGGTGGCCAGCCCAACATGCAGCAGCTGCTGAAGCAGGCGCAGAAGATGCAGGAGGAGCTGGGCAAGGCGCAGCGCGAGCTGGCCGAGACGCAGGTGAGCGGCTCGGCGGGCGGTGGCCTGGTCGAGGCGAAGGTGACCGGCGCGGGTGAGCTGGTGGCGCTGACGATCGCGCCCGCCGCCGTCGACCCGGAGGACACCGAGACCCTGGCCGACCTGGTGCTGGCCGCGGTCCGGGACGCCAACGCGGCGGCGCAGAAGCTGCAGGCCGAGCGGATGGGCCCGCTGACCCAGGGCCTGGGCGGCGGCGCCGGGATTCCCGGTCTGCCGTTCTGACCCACTCCCGCGGGCCCGGACCGGTCCGGGGACCCGGCGCCGCGCCGGAATCCTGGTGCGCCGCGTGGCGGTCCGCGGTGGTCCGCTGCCACTGCCCCGCGGGCGCGTGATGTGTGATTTATGAGGTGGTCGGGCGTCGGACGGTGTGTCCGACGCCCGATTCGTTGGATGATGGCACCGGAGCACCCGGCGCCGGGGTAACAGGCCCCGGAGCGGTGCCCGGCCGACGGAAGGCGCGGAGTTGTACGAGGGCGTGGTTCAGGACCTGATCGACGAACTGGGCAGGCTGCCCGGCGTCGGGCCCAAGAGCGCGCAGCGGATCGCCTTCCACATCCTGCAGGCCGATCCGGTGGACGTACGCCGGCTGGCGTTCGCGTTGCAGCAGGTCAAGGAGAAGGTCCGGTTCTGTGCGGTCTGCGGCAACGTCGCGGAGGCCGAGCAGTGCCGGGTCTGCCTGGACCCGCGCCGCGACCTCGCGGTGATCTGCGTGGTCGAGGAGCCGAAGGACGTCGTGGCGATCGAACGCACCCGGGAGTTCCGGGGCCGCTACCACGTACTCGGCGGCGCGATCAGCCCGATCGAGGGCATCGGCCCGGACGACCTGCGGATCCGCGAGCTGATGACCCGGCTCGCGGACGGCACGGTCACCGAGCTGATCCTGGCCACCGACCCCAACCTGGAGGGGGAGGCGACCGCCACCTACCTGGCCCGGCTGTGCAAGCCGATGGGCCTGAAGGTGACCCGGCTGGCGAGCGGTCTGCCCGTCGGCGGGGACTTGGAGTATGCCGACGAGGTCACCCTCGGCCGGGCCTTCGAAGGGAGACGACTGCTCGATGTCTGACGTAACCCACAGCCTCACCCATACCGATGAGCCGGACGACTTCGCCGTCCAGATCGCCGACTCGGTGGAGAGCTTCGTGCTGGCGGTCTCCGAGGTCGCCAAGGGCGACGAGCCGGGCAGCGCGGTCTCGCTGCTCCTGCTGGAGGTCTCCCAGCTGCTGCTGGCGGGCGGAAGGCTGGGGGCGATCGAGGACGTCCTGCCCGAGGACCGCTTCGAGCCGGACACCGGTCCCGAGCCGGACGGCGTGGAGCTCCGGGAGCGGCTCGCCGAACTGCTGGCGCCGATCGACGTCTACCACGAGGTCTTCGACCCGTACGGCCCGCCGGAGAAGCCGAGCGCGTTCCGGATCTCGGACGACCTGGCCGGGGTGGTGGCGGAGCTGCAGCACGGGCTCACCCACTACCGGGAGGGCCGGATCAGCGAGGCGCTCTGGTGGTGGCAGTTCTCGTACCTGTCGAACTGGGGCTCCACCTGCACGGCGGTGCTGCGGGCGCTCCAGTCGCTGATCGCGCACGTCCGGCTGGACAGCCCGATCGGCGCGGCTCCGGACGGGGCCGACACGGACGACGACGGGCTCACCGACGAACAGCTGGAGCAGCAGGCCGGCGATCTGATGGCGGCCGAGCTGGGGCTCTGAGTCCCGGGCCGCCGCCTCCCGGGCCCGGGGTTCCGGCCCCGGATCGGGTCCGGCCCGGGCCGTCCGTCGCGGTGCGCCGGGCGGAGTGTGACGAAGCCGTCAGCGATTCGCCGGGTGCTGGAATCCCGGGTGCCGGGCGGCCGGTGGCCCGGCGATTCTGCGGGCGGGCGGCGGCCCGGCAGGAGACCTGCCGGTGCGGCCCGCCCGCGGCGTTCCAGCAGGCGATACCGGCGTCTCATCATATGGAATGCGGCGGATCGCCCTGACCTGCTCGATAGACTGACGCGGACCGCACAGCCCCCTTCCCCTGGGGGTGAGGGGGCCATCCACCCCCCGAAACCGACTCAAGTCGAGGAGCGCACGTGGGCCTTGTCGTGCAGAAGTACGGCGGCTCATCCGTTGCGGATGCCGAGGGCATCAAGCGCGTGGCCCGCCGGATCGTCGACACCAGGAAGGCCGGCCATGAGGTCGTCGTCGTGGTGTCCGCGATGGGCGACACGACGGACGAGCTCATCGAACTCGCGGAGCAGGTGACGCCTATTCCGTCCGGCCGTGAGTTCGACATGCTGCTGACCGCCGGAGAGCGGATCTCCATGGCCCTGCTGGCGATGGCGATCAAAACGCTGGGCCACGAGGCCCAGTCCTTCACCGGCAGCCAGGCCGGTGTCATCACGGACTCCACGCACAACCGGGCCCGCATCATCGATGTCACGCCCGGCCGGATCCGCAACGCGCTGGACGGCGGCAACATCGCGATCGTCGCCGGCTTCCAGGGCGTCTCGCAGGTCAGCAAGGACATCACCACGCTCGGCCGCGGCGGCTCCGACACCACGGCCGTTGCGCTGGCCGCCGCGCTGGGCGCGGAGGTCTGCGAGATCTACACCGACGTGGACGGCGTGTTCACCGCCGACCCGCGGGTGGTGAAGAAGGCCCGCAAGATCGACTGGATCGGCTTCGAGGACATGCTGGAGCTGGCCTCGTCCGGCTCCAAGGTGCTCCTGGACCGCTGCGTCGAGTACGCGCGGCGCTACAACATCCCGATTCACGTACGCTCGTCCTTCTCCGGCCTGCCGGGGACAATTGTCAGTGGCACCAACCCGAACAAGCCCGAAGGGGGCGAGATGGAGCAGGCCATCATCTCCGGAGTCGCCCACGACACGTCCGAGGCCAAGATCACGGTCGTCGGCGTGCCGGACAAGCCGGGCGAGGCGGCCCGGATCTTCCGCGCCATCGCGGACGCCGAGGTCAACATCGACATGGTGGTGCAGAACGTCTCCACCGCGTCGACCGGACTGACCGACATCTCCTTCACCCTGCCCAAGGCGGACGGCCAGAAGGCCATCGACGCACTGGGCCGGGTCAAGGAGGGCATCGGCTACGAGTCGCTGCGCTACGACGACGCCATCGGCAAGCTCTCGCTGGTGGGCGCCGGTATGCGTTCCAACCCCGGGGTCACCGCGACCTTCTTCGAGGCGCTCTCGGAGGCCGGGGTGAACATCGAGCTGATCTCCACCTCGGAGATCCGGATCTCGGTGGTCACCCGCTCCGAGGACGTGCCGGAGGCCGTCCGCGCGGTGCACAGCGCGTTCGGCCTGGACACCGAGACCGACGAGGCCGTGGTCTACGGCGGCACCGGGCGCTGAGGCGAGGCGCCGGGACGGCCCGCCGAGGCCGAATCGGCGCTCCCTCCTGGCCCATGACGGACCGGCCGGCCACCCTCGGGTGGCCGGCCGGACGCCGTTCGCGACCCGGTGCCCGACGGTGACCGATCGCGGAGCGGGGCCGTCCGGCCCGGCCGCACCTCGCTGACCTGGGGCAACCGCCACGGGCCCGGACCCCGCCGGACGACGGGTCAGAATCCCTCCCCAGAACCCTGGAGGGGAATTCCGACGGTACGGAAGAATGCTTCCGGGGTCAGGGCAACCATGACAGGGGTTCGAGTGTCCAACAGGCGTGGCGAATGCGATGGGGGCAGTGGGAGTGGCGACGCTGCCGGTGATGACGCTGCCGGGGGCGGCCCGGCGGCCGGCCGATAGCGCCGTGGCAGCTGCTGCGGCGGCAGCGGACGCGTCCGGGGCCAGCGTCGACCAGCTCACCGAGACCTACCAGGCCCACTACCGGTCCCTGCTGCGCCTGGCCGCCCTGCTGCTGGACGACCTGTCCTCCTGCGAGGACGTGGTGCAGGAAGCGTTCATCCGGGTGCACGCGGCCCGTCGGCGGGTCCGCGATCCGGAGAAGACCCTCGCCTATCTGCGGCAGACCGTGGTCAACCTGTCCCGGTCCACGCTGCGAAGGCGGATCCTCGGTCTGCGGCTGCTGCCCAAGCCGATGCCTGACATGGCCAGTGCAGAAGAGGGCGCCTACGATGCGCTGGAGCGCGACCGGCTCCGGTCGGCGCTCCGGGGGTTGCAACGCCGTCAGCGGGAGGTACTGGTGCTGCGCTACTACGCGGATCTGACCGAGGCTCAGGCCGCGGAGGTGCTCGGTATCTCCGTCGGATCGGTCAAGGCGTACGGCTCCCGCGGACTGACCGCCCTCCGGGCCGTGATGGACACCAGCGATGACTGACGGCCACGGGCGGCTTCCCGGCGCCGATCCGACGAACGGTCAGCCCGGTGAGGGCACCCCGCTGGAGTGCGAGCTACGGCTGCTGCTGCACCGGGCGGTCGCCGACGTCGAGCCCGATGCGGCGGCCCTGCGCCGGATCCGGATCGGTGTGCCGCGTAGACGGGTGCGCTACCGCAACACCTGGACCGGCGCGGCGGCCGCCGTCCTGATGGCCGCGGCCGCGGTCCCGGCGATCCAGGGGGTCGGACCGCTGGGCCTCTCGGGAGGCGCCGGCGGCGACACGGTCCGCACCCCGGTGCACACCGGCGCCGCGCCGACCGGTGCGGGCACGGCCCAGCACCCGGTCTCCTCGGTCCGTCCGAGCGACTCGAACGCCGCCGCGGGCGTGCCCTCGGACAGCGGTACCGCCGCGCCGAGCCAGGCCGCCACGGCCGGGCCGGGCACCCAGCCGGCCCCGGCGCCCGCTCCCTGGTGCACCGCGGCGGACCTCGGTTCGCCGGAGAGCCGGGTGGAGGCCCCGGACGCGGCCGGCAAGGTGTACGGCTGGTTCGCGCTGCGGAACACCTCCACCGGCAGTTGCCGGGTCGCGGACGACGGCCGGCTCACGGTCAGCGCCGCCGTCGGCGGTGACCCGGCCGGCGTGAAGGTGGTGCCGCACCGCGCGGGCGACGCGGCGACGGCCCTGCCGGCCCCACCGGCCACCCCGGCGGAGCTGCTGCTCACACCGGGCGCCTGGTACCGGGTCAGGTTCGGCTGGGTGCCGGGCGAGAGCTGTACGTCGCCGGGCGGCGGGCCCAGCGGACAGGCGGTGCCCGCGATGGTGCCGGCCCGTTTCGTCGAGGTCGCGTCCGCGGCGCCGGGCGGGGCGGACCCGGTCCCCGGCAGCAGCCCGAGCCCGACCGACCAGTCCACCCCGGCCCCGACCCCGAGCCCGTCGCCGACCGTCGCCGACCACTCCCTCACCCTGGCGTACGCACCACGGGCCGACGGCCAACCGGTCGCCACCGCGGTGCTCAAGGGCGCCTGCGGCGGGGCGGTCCACCAGGCCCTCCCGGAACCGGGCGGTACCGCGGCCCAGCCCTCACCACCCCCCGGCGGCTGACCACCCACCACCCGGCCGGGGCCACCTGCCGGGCGGCAGCGGCCGACCAGCCCGCCCACCCGGCGCGGCGGCCGTCAGGCTCCTGACCCGCCACCGCCCCGGTGCCCGGGCCCTGACCACGGTTCATGACCACCGTCCTGTAGCGCCGTCGGTCCCCTTGGCGCCCAGCCCGGCGTCCGCCTTGCCCATCCGCGGCCGGGCCGGCCAGACCCGGAGGCCCGGCGCGGCGGCCGTCAGGCTCCCGACCTGCCACCGCCCCGGTCCGGCCGCCGACCGGCCCGCCGACCCCGACCACGGGTCTTGATCGCCGTCCCGGGCCTCCGTCCTGGACCGCCGCCCGTGTCCTCGATCACCGGACCGCCCGGACCGCCCGGACCGCCCATCCGCTCCCGGCGCGACCTCCCGTCCGCCCGGCCGGGGCCTTCTCGCCCCACCCCGGGCCCGACCCGGCGGCCGGGAGGGCGTGAGGACTGGTTACCGTGGGGGGTGTGTACCGGTTTCTCCTGACCCCGCGCTGGCTCGGCGGCACCGCCCTCGGCCTGGTCGCCATCGTGGTCTGCGTGCTGCTCGGCTCCTGGCAGCTCGGGCGGTTCGAGGACCGGCTCGGCACCCACCGCGCCTCGGCGGCCGCCCCCGGTACGGCAGGCGGCCCGGCGGCCCCGCTCGGCTCCGTGCTGGACGGGCCGCAGGCCAGGGTGGGCAGCGACACGGTCGGCCGTGAGGTCACCGCCACCGGCGACTACGACGCCGGGCGTCAGCTCCTCGTCCCGGGCCGCGCCGTCGACGGCCGCACCGGGTACTACGTGCTGACCCCGCTGCGGACCGCGGACGGCCGCGCCGTCGCGGTGGTCCGCGGCTGGGCGGCCGGGACGCCGGGGGCGGCCCCGCCGCCGCCGGCCGGGACGGTCAGCGTGACCGGCCGCCTGCAGGCCCCGGAGAACGCCGGCAGCGGCGGTGCGGTGGCCGGCGGCCTGCCCGCCGGGCAGCTCGGCACCATCAGTCCGGCCACCCTGGTCAACGTGCTGCCCTACCCCGTCTACGACGGCTGGGTGGCCGCCGACGACGCGCCGGGCGGCCTGACGGCCGTCCCGACCGTGCAGCCACAGGGCGGCGACGGGCTGAGCCTGCGGGCCTTCCAGAACCTCGGCTACACCCTGGAGTGGTTCGTCTTCGCGGGCTTCGTGGTCTTCATGTGGTTCCGCCTGGTCCGCCGCGAGGCGGAGGCCGCCCAGGACCGGGCCCTCGGTCTGGACCCGGTCCCGGACCCGGCCCTGTAGCGGACGTCCGGCCACCGGAAGGATCCCCGGCTACCGCCTACCGGCTCGGGGTCGGCGACGGCCACCCGAACGACGGCGTCGGCGCCGGCCCGCAGTCGTCATCGTCGTCGCCGGAGCGCGAGGTGGTGTGGTGGTGCACCGTCCGGCTGCTCTTCGACGTGGACTTCGACTTCGACTTCGACGAGCTGCCCGAGCTGCCGCCCGAGCTCTTGCTGCCGCCGCCACTGCTCTTGCCACCGCTGCTCTTGCCCAGCACCTGGGCCGGCGCCCCGAGCGCCTGCACGCAGTCGTAGTCGTCCGAGGACGCGCATCCGCTCGCGGTCAGCAGCAGGGTGAGCACCGCGGCGGAGGCGGCCGCCGCGGACCGGCGCGCGGGCCGGTTCACCCGGCGTCCCCGAGGTGGCGGCGGACGAAGTCGATCTCCAGCCGGAGCTGCCTGATCCGCTCCTCCACCACCAGCGAGCCGTGCCCGGCGTCGAACCGGTACACCTCGTGCACCTTGCCCAGCTCGGTGAGCCGCCGCACGTAGTTGTCGATCTGCCGGATCGGGCAGCGCGGGTCGTTGACCCCGGCGCTGATGTAGACCGGCGCCCGGACCTCGTCGACGTAGGTCAGCGGCGAGGAGGCCCGCCACCGCTCGGGGACCTCCTCGGGGGTTCCGCCGAAGAGCGTGCGGTCCAGGGACTTCAGCGCCTCCATCTCGTCGGCGTACGCGGTCAGGTAGTCCGCGACGGGGACGGCGGCGAGGCCGAGGGTCCAGTGCTCCGGCTGCACGCCGAGGCCCAGCAGCGTCAGGTAGCCGCCCCACGATCCGCCGGAGAGCACCAGCCGGGCGGGGTCGGCGAGGCCGGAGGCCACCGCCCATTCGCGTACGGCGCCGATGTCCTCGAGCTCGATCAGGCCGACCCGCTCGCGCAGCGCGTCCGTCCAGGCCTGGCCGTAGCCGGTGGAGCCGCGGTAGTTGACCCGCACCACCGCGAAGCCGTGGTCCAGCCAGGCGGCCGGACCGGCGGCGAAGGAGTCGCTGTCGTGGTGGGTCGGGCCGCCGTGCACCTCGAAGACGGTCGGGAACGGGCCCGTCCCCGCCGGGCGCTGGACCAGTGCGTGCACCCGGCCGCCCGGGCCTTCGACCCAGACGTCCTCGGCCGGCACCGAGCCCGGCGGCACCGGGCCGGGGGCCCGCAGCACGACCGCGCCGGAGGTGGACCGGACCACCGGCGGCTCGGCCGCCGAGGACCACAGGAACTCCACCGTGCCGTCCGGCCGGGCGGTGGCCCCGGCGACGGTCCCGCGCGGGGTGTCCAGGCGGGTGAGCGCGCCGCTCGCCAGCTCGTACGAGAACAGCTCGCTGCGGGCCTCGTACTCGTGCTCGATCAGCAGGCTCGCGGCGCCCGGACGCCACTGCGCGGACAGGTCGCCGGGGAACTCCCGGCCCTGCTCGTCGCGCAGCTCCAGGGCCGTCTCGGTGCCGGTGGCCAGGTCGTGGACGGCCGGCTCCCAGCGGCCGCGGCGCTGGTGGGCGATCAGCATCCGGGTGTCGCCGTCGGCGGGCGCGAAACCGAGGCAGACCAGCCCGCGCGGGTCCGGCCGGCCGGTCACCTCGTCCAGCTCGGCGACGGTTGAGCCGTCCGCGGTGCGGATCACCCGCAGTGCGGCGTGCATGGCGTCGCCGTGCTCGGTGTGCTCGACGGCCAGCAGCGAGCCGTCGTAGGAGAGGTCGCCGATGCCGCCGTACTCGGCGTGCCGGTAGATCACTTCGGCCTTCGCGGCGCCCGGCCGCCGCAGGTGCAGGGCGGTGCCGTCCTCCTCCCGGGAGGTGCCGATCACCACCGTGCCGTCCCGGCCGAGGGCGAGCCCCGTGGAGTACGCGGCGGGCACGCCCGGCACGCACTCCTCGTCCGGCCCGCCGGCGAACGGCTGGCGGCGCCAGACGCCGAGCTCGTCGCCGTCGGTGTCGTCGAACCACCAGATCCACTCGCCGTCCGGGCTCAGTTCGGCGTCGGTGGTGCCGTTCGGGCGGCCGGTCGCGCGGCGGTGGCTGTCGGTCGTCCGGTCCCAGGCGTACACCTCGAAGGTGCCGGTGGCGTTCGACACGTACAGCGCGCGTTCGGGGGCGTCCTCGGCCCAGTCCGGCAGTGACACCCGCGCCGCCCGGAACCGCTGCTCCCACGCCGGTGCGGCGCTCGTCTCCTCGCTCATGTCCCCATCCAACCCGATCGGCGGCGGGTAGCGGAACGCCGAGGGACGGTCCCACCCGCGGCGAGGGGCGGCCCAACACGCGGCGGTGGTCCGCCTGCCGCGCCGCCGGTTCCGGCCCGGGTTATCAATGAATCCGGACAGACCCGGACAAATGGAGCGCGCACATGCCCGTCACCCTGCTGAGCCGAGACCGCCTGACGCCGACGCTCACCCCGGAGGCGTCCGGCCTGGTCGCCGAGGTCGAGGCCTACCTGGCCACGCTGCCCGCCGCCGCCCGCCCGCAGCTCCCGTACGTCTGCCCGCTCGGCAGCGTCGAGCAGCCCTGGAACGCCGGGCACCCGCTGCCGCGCCGCACCCTGCTGGACCGGCTGGCGCGCCGGCCGGCCCGCCCGGTCGAGGTGACGGTCGCCGGGCACCTGCGGCTGACCTCCCGCTACCTGACCGCCCACGGCTGGCTGCAGGGCGCGATGTGGGACTGCCAGGGCCGGGTCTGCCTGCTCGGCGCCCAGTCCGCCGTCCTCGCGCACGGCTACGGCACCCCGTACACCGCCCGCCGGGGCCGGGCCCAGGTGATGGAGGTGCTGCACGCCACCGGACGGCCGGTCAGCTCGCCCGACGCGTACAACGACGCCGCCTCCACCACCCAGGCCGACGTCCACCGGCTGCTGGAACACGCGGCCTCCCGCGCCGAACTGCTCGGCATCTGACCGCCCGTCCGCGGCGCCACCGGCCACCCGTCCGGCGGTGTGTGTCGGCGCGGACCGCGCCCGGTCGGTACGTATCGTCAGAAAACCGACCAAGATGACCGCAGCCTGTCCGGCCGAGCGTCAGAAGCCCTCCGGGAGAGCGCATGTCCGTGCCGAAGCAGCCGTCCACCCCGGCGGAGCAGGCCGCCAGCAGTCCCGGGGTGCTCTGGCGCCTCGGCGCCTGGTGCGCCCGGCACTGGGTGATCGTGATCCTGGTCTGGCTGGTGGCCCTCGGCGGCCTGCAGGCGGTCAACCGGCTCTGGGGCGGCGACTACTCCGACGACTTCGCCCTCCCCGGCTCGCAGTCCAGCAAGGGCCAGGCCGTCCTCCAGGACAACGACCCCAACATCGGCGGCTACAGCTCACCCGTGGTCATGAACGACACCCAGGGGCTCGGCGCCTTCACCGGCCAGATCGGCCAGACCGTCACCGCACTCCAGCAGCTCCCGCACGTGACCTCAGTGCAGAGCCCGCTCGGCGTGCCCTCGCTGCCCACCGGCCCGCTCTCCGCCAACGGGCAGACCGGCTACATCACGGTCCGCTTCGACTCCAACCCCAGCACCTTCGAGGACGCCTACCTGGACGGCGTGGACGCGGCCGTCGCCCCGCTGCGGACGGCCGGGGTGGACGTGGAGTACGGCGGCGCGCTGGGCGAACTGGCCAGGCCGGCCGCCGACGACCGGACCAGCGAGGCGATCGGCTTCGGGGTGGCGATCCTGGTCCTGCTGATCGGCTTCGGCAGCGTGATCGCCGCCGGACTGCCCCTGCTCACCGCCCTGATCGGGGCGATCGTCGGGCTGGCCTGCCTCGGCCTGGTCGCCAGGCTCTCGACCTTCGCCACCGTGTCACCGACCCTGGCGACCATGATCGGCATCGGCGTCGGGATCGACTATGCACTCTTCCTGATCACCCGTCACCGACAGGACCTGATGGACGGGATGGACCCGGTCTCCTCGGCCGGCCGGGCCGTGTCCACCAGCGGCCGCGCGGTGCTGGTCTCCGGCTGCACGGTGATCGTCGCGCTGGCCGGCCTGTCCGCCTCCGGCGTCAGCTTCATCACCAAACTGGGCGTCGCCGCCGGCATCACCGTGATCTCCGCGGTGCTCGGCGCGCTCACCCTGCTGCCCGCCCTGCTCGGGCTGATCGGCCCGCGGATCGACCGCTTCCGGGTGCGCACCCCGGTCGCCGAGGCGGCGCCGGCCCCCGAGGGCACCGACCCGGCGGCGGACCAGGCGCACGGCTTCTGGCACCGCTACGCCCGCCGGGTGGAGTACCGGCCCTGGCACTTCCTGGTCGGCGGACTGGTGGTGATCGGCATCCTGGCCATCCCGCTGTTCTCGATCCAGCTCGGGCACATCGACGACGGCGCCGACCCGACCACCTTCACCGACCGCCGCGCCTTCGACCTGATGTCCGACGCCTTCGGGCCCGGCTCCAACGGCCCGCTGACCGTGGTGATCGACCAGAGCGCCGTCCCGTCCGCGGACCGCTCCGCGCAGTCGGCCACCGTCCAGCAGGCGCTGACCGGCCTGCCCGGCACCTCCAGCGTCACCCAGCTGCAGCCGACCTCCAACGGCCAGGTGCTGTTCGGCACGGTCTACTCCTCGACCCGCCCGCAGGCCGAGAACACCACCGACGTGGTCAACCAGCTCAAGCGCCACGTCCTGCCGCAGGCCCTGACCGGCACCCCGGCGAGCGGGTACGTCACCGGCAGCACCGCCGGCCAGGTCGACTTCCTCGACATCGTCTCCAGCCGGCTGCCCGTGATCATCGCGGTGGTGGTCGGCCTGGCCTTCCTGATCATCGTGCTGGTGTTCCGCGGCCCGCTGGTCGCGCTCAAGGCCGCCGTCCTCAACCTGCTGTCGATCTCCGCCTCGTACGGCGTGGTGGTGGCGGTCTTCCAGTGGGGCTGGGGCGGCCCGGAGCTGGGCGTCAACGGCAAGGTCCCGATCGAGAGCTACGTGCCGATGATGATGTTCGCCATCGTCTTCGGCCTGAGCATGGACTACGAGATCTTCCTGCTCTCCCGGGTGCACGAGGCGTGGAAGCGCACCCAGGACAGCAAGGAGAGCGTGGCCCACGCGCTGGAGATCACCGCACGGGTGATCAGCTGCGCGGCGCTGATCATGTTTTCGGTCTTCGTGGCCTTCGTCGTCAGCGACAACATCGTCGTCAAGATGCTCGGCCTCGGCCTCGCCGTCAGCGTGCTCGTCGACGCCACCGTGGTCCGCCTGCTGCTCGTCCCGGCCGTGATGACCCTGCTCGGACGCTGGGCCTGGTGGACCCCGCGCTGGCTCGACCGGATCCTGCCGCACCTCGACCCCGAGGGCTGACCGGGCTGCTCCGGCCGTCGGGGCCGCTCCGGCGTGGCGCGCGGCGGTCCGCCGGGGCCGGTCCACGATGATCGAGTGCACCCGGCGGCAGGTCCGGGCCGGCGGGCGGGGGCCGGCCCGGACGGACCGTCAGCGCGTCCACCGCAGGCGGCACCGCGAAAGGCCCACCGTGACCACATCCCCTCCCGAAGACGACCGCGCCCAGGCCCCCGACCGGCGCTGGCAGGCGCTCTCGGTGTGCCTGGTCGCCGGCTCCATGACGCTGCTCGACATCAGCATCGTCAACGTCGCCCTGCCCTCCGCGCGGACCGGCCTGCGGCTGTCCGACAGCGGCCTGCAGTGGGTGCTGTCCGGGTACGCGCTCGCGTTCGGCCTGGTCCTGATCCCGGCCGGCCGGCTCGGCGACGCCCGCAGCCGGCGCGCGGTCTTCATGACGGGCCTGGCCCTGTTCACCGCCGCCAGCGCGTTCGCCGGCGCGGCCCAGAACGAGACCTGGCTGGTCGCCGCCCGGCTGCTGCAGGGCCTGGCCGGCGGCCTGCTGGTGCCGCAGGTCTCCGGCTTCATCCAGCAGCTGTTCGGCGGCGCGGAACGCGGCCGGGCGTTCGGCATGCTCGGCACCACCATCGGCATCTCCACCGCGATCGGACCGCTCCTCGGCGGCCTGCTGATCGAGGCCTTCGGCCCCCGCGAGGGCTGGCGCTGGGTGTTCTACGTCAACCTGCCGATCGGCGCCCTCGCCCTGCCCGCGGCCTACCGGCTGCTGCCCAAGGCGCCGCCCCGCGGGCCGGGGGACTCCCACCACCGCCACTTCGACCCGGTCGGCGTGCTGCTGCTGGGCGGCGGCACGCTGCTGCTGCTCCTGCCGTTCGTCGAGCAGCAGTGGCAGGGCGACGCCAAGTGGCTGCTGCTGCTCGGCGCGGCCGCGCTGCTGGCCGCGTTCGCCGGCTGGGAGGTGCACTACGGCCGCACCCGCGAGCCGGTGGTCCGGATGAGCCTGTTCCGGGCCCACTCGTACTCGCTCGGGGTGCTGCTCTCGCTGGTGTACTTCGCCGGCTTCACCGCGATCTTCTTCGTGTTCAGCCTCTACCTGCAGAACGGGCAGCACTACAGCGCCCTGCTGGCGGGCCTGGCCATCACCCCGTTCGCGCTCGGCTCCGCGGTGGCCGCCACGGTCGGCGGCCGGGTGGTGCACCGCTACGGCCGGCCGCTGGTCACCGGCGGCCTGGTGCTGGTGGTGACCGGGCTCTCCGCCGCGGCCCTCGCCGTCCACCTGTGGTCCGGCCGGTACGTCGGCTGGGCGACCGCGGCCCCGCTCCTGCTGGCCGGCGTGGGCAGCGGCCTGGTCGTCTCGCCCAACCAGACCCTCACCCTCAGCGAGGTCCCGGTGGTACGGGCCGGCAGCGCCGGCGGCGTGCTGCAGACCGCGCAGCGGATCGGCTCGGCGGTCGGCATCGCCGCCGTCGGCTCGGTGTTCTTCTCCTGGACCGCCGCCCACCGCGGCGACTGGGCCGGCGCCTTCCAGGAGGGCCTGCTGGTGGCGCTGGGCTTCGTCGCACTGGCCCTGCTGGTCGCCCTGGCGGACGCCTTCGGCCCGCACGCCCGCCGGGCCCGCGCCGGGGCCGCGGCCCCCCGGGAGGAGGACCGCAGCCCGGCCGGCGAAGGACGCTGAGCGTCCCGCTCAGCCCTCCAGCCGCAGCACCGCCCGCAGCGCGCCGTCCAGCACCGCCAACTGGTCCGCCCCCGGCTCCTCAGCCGGGGAGCGCCAGGCCACGAACCCGTCGGGGCGCACCAGCACCGCGCCGCCCGGCGTCGTCCCGTACGCCTCGGCCCAGTCCCGGCCGGGCTCCGGTGCCAGCTCGTGGTCCGGGCCGCCCCCGACCCGGTACGCGGCCAGCGGGATGCCGTGCCGCTCGGCGAGCCGCTCGGCCGCCGCCTTCCAGCCCGCCCCCTCGGGACCGGTGAGCAGCACCATCGACTCCTCGAACAGGTCCAGCAGGGACAGCCGCACGCCCGCCCGCCGCACCCACAGGTGCGGCGCCCGGGTACCCGGCTCACCGGTGGAGGCGAAGCTTTCCGGCACCGCCGACAGCTGCGGGTCGGTGCCCACCACCGCGCCCACCGGGTAGCGGTAGCCGAGCGCGACGGCCAGCACGTTCTTCTGCCGGCCGGCCCCCGGCACCGCGTCGTACCCCGGGTGCCGGTGCTCGGCCGACCGGGCGGAGGCCCGCGCACCGGTCTCCCGGGCCACCGGCTGCCGCTCCTCGCCGTACGTCTCCAGCAGCCGCGGGCCCGCCCAGCCGCCGAGCACGGCGGCCAGCTTCCACGCCAGGTTGTGCGCGTCCTGGATGCCGGTGTTGGAGCCGAACGCGCCGGTCGGGGACATCTCGTGGGCGGAGTCGCCGGCCAGGAAGACCCGGCCCTCCCGGTACCGCCGGGCCACCCGTTCGGCCGCGTGCCAGGGGGCCTTCCCGGTGATCTCGAGCTCCAGGTCGGGGACACCGACGGCGGTGCGGATGTGCGCCGCGCAGCGCTCGTCGGTGAAGTCCTCCAGCGGCTCGCCGTGCTCCGGGTGCCAGGGCGCGTGGAAGACCCACTGCTCCTGGTTGTCGACCGGCAGCAGCGCACCGTCGCCCTGCGGGTTCGTCAGGTAGCAGGCGATGAAACGTCGGTCGCCCACCACGTCCGCCAGCCGCTTGGCCCGGAAGGTGATGGACACGTTGTGGAACAGGTCGCCGGGCCCGTCCTGGCCGATGCCGAGCCGCTCCCGGACGGGGCTGCGCGGCCCGTCCGCGGCGATCAGGTAGTCCGCCCGGACGGTCCGCAGCTCACCGGTGGCGCGGTCCTTCAGGGTGGCGGTGACCCCGTCGCCGTCCTGCTCGAACTCCGTCAGCTCGGTGCCGAACCGCAGGTCACCGCCGAGCTCCCGGGCCCGGCGCAGCAGCACCGGCTCCAGGTCGTTCTGGCTGCACAGGCACCACCCGGTCGGGCTGAAACGGGCGAGCGCACCGCCGGGGTCGATCTCCTTGAACAGCCACTCCTGGTCGGCACCGGTGAGGGTGTCGGCCTGCAGGATGCCGTGGTTCTCGGCCAGCACCGAGGCGGCCTCGCGGATCGCCTGCTCGACCCCCGCGGCCCGGAACAGCTCCATCGTCCGGACGTTGTTGCCCCGGCCGCGCGGATGGTGCGAGGTGCCGGAATGCTTCTCGACCAGCAGGTGGCCCACACCGAGGCGGCTCAGGAACAGCGAGGCGGACAGCCCCACCAGTGAGCCGCCCACGATGAGGACCGGCACCCGGTCGCCGACCTTCGAATTCATCGATCACTCCAGTCTCTACGGGACCTTGCGGGGACACCGGGGCTGCCGGCGGCTGGGTGCCGACGAGTGGAAGCCCAGGTACAGACTCCGGCGGCCCGGCCCTCCACGCCCGGTGAGCGGATGTCATGTCCCGGGTTTTCGCTCGGATGGCTTCCAGCCCTCGCGCCGCCCGTGACGGCACCCCACGATCGACCTCAGACCCGAAGGCCCTCGTCGCGGAGCTCCACCCGGCCCCGCCGCCCCTCGGGTCCAACACGGCGTCAGCTCGCCGACGCGGCACCGCACACCCGGCATCCGCCGCCGGTGCCCGCTCGCCCCCTCAAGGAGAAAGTGGAACATGACGACCCTGACCGAACCCGTGTCGCAGACCCGGTCCCTGGTGGCCTCGCGCCTTCGCGTGGTGCTGTTCTGCGACATCATGGACGGCACCCAGCAGCGCTTCCTGGACGCCTACGAGCAGCTGCGCCACCAGGTGGCCGCGGTGCCCGGGCACGTCAGCGACCAGCTCTGCCAGTCCATCGAGGACCCGTCGCAGTGGCTGATCACCAGTGAGTGGGAGAGCGCGAAGCCGTTCCTGGCCTGGGTGGACAGCGAGGCGCACCGCGAGATGGTGAAGCCGCTGCACGGCTGCGTCCGGGACACCCGTTCGCTGCGGTACAACATCATGCGCGAGACCGCGGGCAACGAGACCTTCGACGGTCCGGCGCCGGTCATCGACGGCACCGTCCGGCACGCCCTCACCTTCAAGGTGAAGCCCGGCAGCGAGCGGGCCGTCGCCGAAATCCTGGCGGGCTACAGCTCGCCGCAGGCCCGGGTGGACGACCACACCCGCCTGCTGCGCACCTCGCTGTTCATGCGCGGCAACCGGGTGGTGCGGGCCGTCGAGGTGGCCGGCGACCTGGCGGCGGCGCTGCGCCATGTCGCGCAGCAGCCCGAGGTCCGGGCGGTCGAGGAGGCCATCAACCCGTACCTGGAGGAGGCCCGCGACCTGAACAACCCGGAGTCGGCGCGCTCCTTCTTCATGCGGGCCGCGCTTCCGGCCGTGCACCACGTCGCCCGCCCCGGGCGGATGGCCGGCGACGTCACCCGGTACGCGGTGAGCTACCCGGTGCGCAGCGGCTGCGGTGCGGCACTGGCCGACCTGCTGGCCGGCCAGGACCAGCAGGCGGTGGCCGACCCGGACGGGGTGATCGCGGCGGCCACGCTGTTCCAGCGCGAGGACGTGGTGGTCCGCGTGGTCGACCTGCCGGCGGACCGGGAGCACGCGCCGGCCGCGGTGCTCGGCGTGGCCGGCGACCGCTCTGCGGGCCTGTTCGCCCGGCTGGTCGAGCTCGGCGGCCACGACCTCGGCGACAACGCGGGCATCGCCCGCTTCGTCACCGAGTGCCGGATGGACCTGGTCACCGACCGCAGCTCGAAGGACGCCTGAACCCCAGCGGGCCGTCCTCGCTCCGGCCGGCGACCGCCGCCCAGGGGCCTTCCCAGCAAGTCATCTTGGAGGTAGCACCATGACCACGCAGTTCCCACGGATCGTGCACGTCGACGAGGCCGAGCCGAACCGGCGACGCGGCGGTGACCTGCGCGCGATGCTCACACCGACCACGGTGGGGGCCACCAGCGGGTTCATGGGCCTGGCCATCGTCCAGCCGGGGGACCGGATCGGCGAGCACTACCACCCGTACTCCGAGGAGTTCGTGTACGTGGTCTGCGGCGACCTGGAGGTGGACCTCGACGGGGTCGCCCACCCGCTGCGCCCGGAGCAGGGCCTGATGATCCCGATCAACATGCGCCACCGCTTCCGCAACGTCGGTGACACCGAGGCCCGGATGGTCTTCCACCTCGGCCCGCTGGCCCCCCGCCCCGAGGTCGGCCACGTGGACACCGAGGAGACCCACAGCCACCAGTCACCCCGCGCCGTGCCGCCGGAACACGCCCGGGTGACCTCGTGACGAGGCGGGTTGCGGTCACCGGGATCGGCATCGTGGCCCCCGGTGGGCTGGGCGTGCGGGCCTTCTGGGACCTGCTCACCGCCGGCCGTACGGCGACCCGCGGGATCACCCTCTTCGACCCCACGGGATTCCGTTCCCGGATCGCCGCCGAGTGCGACTTCGACCCGGCGGCCTGCGGACTCGACGCCGAGCAGACCGCCCGCGCCGACCGCTACGTCCAGTTCGCCCTGGTCGCGGCCGCCGAGGCGGTCCGCGACTCGGGCCTGGAGCTCGCCGCCGAGGACCCGTGGCGGATCGCGGTGTCCCTGGGCACCGCGGTCGGCGGCACCACCCGGCTGGAGCACGACTACGCGCTGGTCAGCGCCGGTGGCTCGCGCTGGGACGTGGACCACCGCGAGGCCCAGCAGCACCTGCACCGGGCGTTCGCGCCGAGCACGCTCGCCTCGGCCGTCGCGGAGCAGACCGGCGCCCGCGGCCCGGTGCAGACCGTCTCCACCGGCTGCACCTCCGGACTCGACGCGGTCGGCTACGCCTTCCAGGCCATCCAGGACGGCCGGGCCGACGTCTGCGTCACCGGCGCCTCGGACTCGCCGATCTCACCGATCACGGTGGCCTGCTTCGACGCCATCCACGCGACCTCCGAGCGCAACGACGACCCGGCGCACGCCTCCCGGCCGTTCGACGCCAACCGGGACGGCTTCGTGCTCGGCGAGGGCGGCGCCGTCCTGGTCCTGGAGGAGCTCGAACACGCCCGCCGACGCGGCGCCCGGGTGTACTGCGAGGTCGGCGGGTTCGCGACGTTCGGCAACGCGTACCACATGACCGGCCTCACCCAGGAGGGCCGGGAGATGTCCGAGGCGATCGACAGCGCACTGGCCCAGGCGAAGGTCAACAGCGACGACATCGACTACGTCAACGCGCACGGCTCCGGCACCAAGCAGAACGACCGGCACGAGACCGCGGCCGTCAAGCGCTCGCTCGGCGAGCACGCGTACCGGACCCCGATGAGCTCGATCAAGTCGATGGTCGGGCACTCGCTCGGCGCGATCGGCGCCATCGAGCTGGTGGCCTGCGCGCTGGCGCTCGCCGAGGGCGTCGTCCCGCCGACCGCCAACTACGAGACCCCGGACCCGGAGTGCGACCTCGACTACGTGCCGAGGACCGCCCGCTCGATCCCGCTGCGCAACGTCCTGTCGGTCGGCAGCGGCTTCGGCGGATTCCAGTCCGCGGTGGTCCTGCGCCGGGAAGGGGTGAAGGCATGACGAGCGATCGGAACGGCCGCCGGGTGGTGATCACCGGGGTCGGGGTGATCGCGCCCAACGGCGTGGGCACCGACGACTTCTGGAAGGCCACCCGGGAGGGCGCCACCGCCCTCGGGCCGATCACCCGCGAGGGCTGCGAGAAGCTGCCGCTGCGGATCGCCGGACAGGTGCACGGCTTCGACGCCGAGGGCGCCATCGAGGGCCGCTACCTGGTCCAGACCGACCGCTTCACGCACTACGCGATGGCGGCGGCCGACCTGGCCCTGGCCGACGCCGGGCTGGGCGACGGTCCCGAGGACCCGTTCGCGGTCGGCGTGGTCACGGCGGCCGGCTCGGGCGGCGGCGAGTTCGGCCAGCGCGAACTGCAGAACCTCTGGGGACAGGGCCCGCACTTCGTCGGCCCCTACCAGTCGATCGCCTGGTTCTACGCCGCCAGCACCGGCCAGATCTCGATCCGCGGCGGCTTCAAGGGCCCGTGCGCGGTCGTCGCCAGCGACGAGGCCGGCGGTCTGGACGCGCTCGCCCACGCCGTCCGCACCATCCGGCGCGGCACCGACCGGGTGGTGGTGGGCGCCGCCGAGGCGCCGCTCGCCCCCTACTCGATGGTCTGCCAGCTCGGGTACCGCGAACTCAGCCTCGCTGCCGACCCCGACCGGGCCTACCTGCCGTTCAGTGCCGACGCCCGCGGCTTCGTCCCCGCCGAGGGCGGCGCGATGTTCGTGGCGGAGGCCGAGGAGTCGGCCCGCGGCCGGGGTGCCCGGATCCGGGCCGTCCTGGCGGGCCACGCGGCCACCTTCACCGGCGCGTCCCGCTGGGCGGAGTCCCGCCACGGCCTCGCCCACGCGATCCGCGGCGCGCTGGAGGAGGCGCACTGCGCCCCCGACGAGATCGACGTGGTCTTCGCGGACGCGCTCGGCGTCCCCGAGGCGGACCGCGCCGAGGCCCTGGCCATCGCCGACGCCCTCGGCGAGCACGCGGCCCGGGTCCCGGTGACGGCCCCCAAGGCCGGCACCGGCCGGGCGTACTGCGGCGCGCCGCTGATCGACGCGGCCGCCGCCGTGCTCGCCATGGAGCAGGGCCTGGTCCCGCCCACCCCCAACGTCACCGACGTCGCCCACGACATCGACCTGGTGACCGGCTACGCCCGTACGGCCGAGCTCCGGACGGCGCTGGTGCTCAGCCGAGGGCTGATGGGCTCCAACGCGGCCCTGGTGCTGCGCCGCCCCTGACCGGGCGCGCGGCCCGCGGCCGCCCGAACGACCCCGACGAGGAGAACACCCTGATGGACCACCACCTGACGCACGAAGAGCTCGCCGCGCTGATCAAGAGCCGGGCCGGGATCACCGTCGACCCGGCCGCGATCGGCCACCCCGAGGCGACCTTCGACGAGTTCGGCGTCGACTCGCTCGGCCTGCTCGGCATCGTCGGCGAGCTGGAGAACCGCTACGGGACCCAGATCGCGCCCGGCGCCGAGATGTCCAAGACCCCGCAGCAGTTCCTCGACGCCGTCAACGCGTCCGTGAAGACAGGAGCCTGACATGCCCGGACACACCGACAACGAGATCCTCATCGCCGCCCCGGTCGACCTGGTCTGGGACATCACCAACGACCTGGAGAACTGGCCGCAGCTGTTCAGCGAGTACGCCTCGGTCGAGGTGCTGGAGCGCGAGGGGCAGCGGACCACCTTCCGCCTCACCATGCACCCCGACGAGAACGGCACCGTGTGGAGCTGGGTCTCCGAGCGCGAGACCGACCGCCACGGGCTCGCCGTCCGGGCACGCCGGGTCGAGCCCGGGCCGTTCGAGTTCATGGACATCCGGTGGGAGTACGCCGAGGCGCCCGACGGCACCCGGATGCGCTGGATCCAGGACTTCGCCATGAAGCCCACCGCGCCGGTCGACGACGACGCGATGACCAACCACATCAACCGCAACTCCCGGATCCAGATGGAGCTGATCCGGGAGAAGGTCGAGAAGCGGGTCGGTGCCGCATGAACGAGCCCGACCGCACCCACCGCGCCCTCATCGTCGCCCGGATGAAGCCCGAGTCGGCCGCCGGGATCGCCGAGGTCTTCGCCGCCTCCGACCGCGGCGAGCTGCCGCACCTGATCGGCGTCACCAGCCGCAGCCTGTTCCAGTTCGGCGACCTCTACCTGCACCTGATCGAGGCGGACCGCCCGCCCGGCCCCTCGGTCGCCAAGCTGACCGGCCACCCCGAGTTCCGGGACGTCAGCCAGCAGCTCACCGCCTTCGTCCAGGCCTACGACCCCGCCACCTGGCGTGAGCCGAAGGACGCGATGGCCCGCGAGTTCTACCGCTGGGAGCGCGCCGGCACCTCCTGACCCCGGCCGCCGCGCAGACCCCCCGGTCCCCCGGGGGGTCCAGCCATGTCCGGGCCCGGCCGCCCGCCCGGGCGCCGTGACCCTGACGCAGCACCCGGGTGGCGGGTGACCGCCCGGTGACGGACGGTGGTTGAGGCCCCGGCGGGCACCGTGGCTGACGGTCAGTCAGCCCACCGTCCGGGCCGCCGAAAGGAAGATCTTCATGCGTTCTGTCCGTACCGTCCTGGCCGGCGCCGCCCTCGCCGCCACCACCCTGCTGGCCGCCCCGGCCGCACTCGCCGAGGACTCCGACGAGTCCCGCCCGGTGCTGAGCTGGGAGGAGAAGCAGGCCAAGGCCGCCACCCCCGAGGGGCAGCAGACCTGGGCCGAGAAGCAGGCCAGGGCCGCCGCCGGTGAGGAGCCGGCCGCGAGCCGCGCGGCGGAGGCCGCGGCGGCCGAGGAGGAGGACGCCGCCGGGGAGACCGGCCAGAACGTCGTGGAGGACGCCGTGGAGGACGCCGTGGGCACGGCGGAGGGAGCGGTGGAGGAGGCGGTGGAGGACATCGGCGAGGAGGCCGCGCCGCGGGTCGAGCACCGGGCCCCGACGGGCGGGGTGCACGCGGGTGGCGGCGGCACCGCGCAGCTCGGGACCGAGCCCGGCGCGGCCGCGTTCGTCCTGCTCGGCGGGGCGGTGACGGCCGGCGCCGTGGTGCTGCACCGGCGCCGGTCCGGCCTCGGCGCGCACTGAACCCTCGCGGACAGCACGGATCCGGCCCGTCAGCGCTGCTGACGGGCCGGATCCATGGGGGGCCGGACTCAGGCGGGCACGGTGCTCTCGAAGGCGTGCAGGTACGGGTTGACCGGCCGTACGTCACGCACCTGCAGACCGGCCTCCGTCATCAGCGCGAGCATGCTCTCCCGAGAGTGCTTCGCACCGCCGACGTTGAGCAGCAGCATCAGGTCCATCGCGGTGGTGAAACGCATCGACGGGCTGTCGTCGACCAGGTTCTCGACCACCACCACCCGGGCGCCGGGAGCGGCGGCGGAGACCACGTTGCGCAGGGTGCGGCGGGTGCTCTCGTCGTCCCACTCCAGGATGTTCTTGATGATGTAGAGGTCCGCCCGGACCGGGATCTCGGCCCGGCAGTCACCCGGCACCAGCCGAGCCCGGTCCGCCAGCGAACCGCCCGGCTGCAGCCGGGCATCGGCGTTGGCGACCACCTGCGGCAGGTCGAGCAGGGTGCCGTGCAGGCCGGGGTGCTTCTCCAGCAGGCTGGCGATCACGTGGCCCTGGCCGCCGCCGATGTCGACGACGCTGGAGACCCCGTCGAGGTCGAGGAAGGCCGCGAGCTCGGCCGCCGACTGGCGGCTGGAACTGGTCATCGCGTTGTTGAACACCCGGGCCGAGTCGCCCGCGTCGTCGTGCAGGTACTCGAAGAACTCCTTGCCGTAGAGCTCCGGGAAGATGTTCCGGCCGGTGCGCACCGCCTCGTCCAGGCGCGGCCAGGCCTGCCAGGTCCACGGCTCGGTGCACCACAGGGCGATGTAGTGCAGGCTGTTCGGCGCGTCCACCCGCAGCTGGCGGGACATGTCGGTGTGCGCGTAGCGGTCGTCGTCCGTCTCGGTGAACACCCCGTAGCAGGACAGCGCGCGCAGCAGCCGGCGCAGCGGCCGGGGCTCGGCCTCGACGGCCGCGGCGAGTTCGGTGACCGTCATGGGCTGCTCGCCGAGCGCGTCGGCGACGCCCAGCGAGGCGGCCGCGCGGACGGCGGCGGCGCAGGCTGCGCCGAAGACCAGCTCCCGCAGGCGCATCGCGGCCTGCGGGGAGACGGGCTGGGCGGTGCCGGTCGGGGGCTGTGCGGCGGTCGGGGGCTGTGCGGTGGTGGTCATCGGGCCAGCTCTCTCATGGTGGGCGCCGTCCGGCCGGGGCCGGACGGCGGGGCTTCGGCGGTCGGCGGAACAGCGGACCGGCGGCGGGGCCTGCCTGCGGAGGTTCAGCAGTGGCCGGCGGGCTCGGAGGTGCGGCAGGTGTTGCGGGCGAAGGAGTTGTCCGTACCGGTGTCGCGGTCCGCGAGGTCGGCCGGGCCGTTGCGCAGCGCGGTGTTGCCCTCGACGGTGACCCGGGAGCTCGGGGTGCCGACCACGCTGCGGAACAGCACGATGCCGCCGGACATCGGCGAGGCGCCCTCGTTGTCCTCCACCCGGTTGCCGGTCACCCGGGTGTCCTCCACGCCGGTGAGCAGGATCCCGGTGCCCTGGATGAAGTCGAGGCGGGGGTTGGGCGGGCAGTACGCGTTGTTCGCGTGCACGTAGTTGTCCTCGACGCTCAGCGCGCCGGCCCGGGGCAGGCCCTCGTCGCCGACGACGAAGACGCCGCCGCAGTTCCCGGAGATGTCGTTGCGCTCGACGGTCAGCTCCCGGGCGCGGCGCACGACGACCCCGATCCGGTTGCCGGACAGCCGGTTCCCGCTGATCAGGGCGCCCTGGGTGTCGATGGCGCCGCCCTCCTCGTTGGCGGCGTTCGCCAGGAAGATGCCGGCCTGGCCGTTGTCCCTGGCCTGGTTGCCCGTCACCTCCGCCCGGGTGGACTTCTCCTGGCTGATGCCCTGCTGGCCGTTGCCCTCGGCGAGGACGGCGCGCACCCGCAGCCGGTCGGTCATCGAGGCGTTCAGCCCGTTCTTCGGGAACCCGCGCAGGGTCAGCGCCTCGATCCGGACGCCCGACACCGGCGCGGCCGCCGAGCCGGTGACGCACAGCCCGTGGCCGGCCGCGGCGCACGCGGCGGCCGAGCCGGTCGCGGCAGCGCCGCTCTCGTCCGGGGTGAGGACCGTGGCCTCGCCCACCCCGCGGATGGTCAGGTTCGCGGTGCCGACGGCGACGCTGCCGCGGTAGGTACCGGCCATCAGCTGGATGCCGTCACCGGGCGCGGCGGCGTCGACCGCCTGCTGGATCGACTCGCCCGGCCGCACCAGGTGCCACGTGGCCGCGTGTGCGGGGGGAGCCGACCCCAGGCCGGCGATCAGGGCTGCGGAGAGGCCCGCACAGTAGTGGATCGGTCGCGTGGGCATGGGGTGGAGACCTGCCTTCCGGGGTCCGGATGAGTCCTTGGGTGGCGGCGTGACGGGGCCCGGCAGGGTGCACGGCCGCCGAATCGAAGCTATGGGCGATCCCGGCACCCCGCCACTCAGGGTGTCCGGTCGATTCCCCGGGGTGAACGGGCGCGCGCCTGCGAGGCCCGGCGGGGCGCGCCCGGCTACCGTGCCCAGTGGCGGCAGGCCCGTCGTACGGAGGTGGTCCCATGGCCGACCCGGTCGCGTACCGGCCCCACATGCCCGGCTACGGAATCCTGCCCGCGGACCAGGGCACCGGGCTGCTGCCGTGGTCCTGGGCGGAACGGCAGCTCACCGGCTCGCACGACTACTGGCTCTCCACCGTCCGGCCCGACGGGCGGCCGCACACCATGCCGGTGTGGGGCGTCTGGCTGGAGCGGGCGCTGTGGTTCAGCAGCAGCCGGGCCTCCCGCAAGGCCCGCAACCTCGCCCACCGCGCCGACTGCGTCCTCGCCACCGAGAACCCGCACGAGCCGGTCGTCCTGGAGGGCCGGGCCGCGACCGTCACCGAACCGGACGCGATCGGCGCCTTCCTGGCCGCGCTCAACGCCAAGTACCGCACCGACTACGCCCTCGACTTCCTCGATCCGGAGGTCAACTCCGTCTTCCGGGTGCGGCCCACCGAGGTGTTCGGGCTCCTCCAGGAGGACTTCACCGGCTCCCCGACCCGCTGGGCCTTCCACCCGGACGGCTGACACCCGACGGTGCCCGGGCCCACCGGATGGCGCAGCGGTCCCGGTACCCGGCACCCGCTGCCGGATGAGCGCCGGGGGCGCCTGCGGGACGAGCCGAATAACCGGTCGCCGGCTGGCCCGAACTGGGGCACCATGACGGCCGATGACCTTCTCCGACCGTCCCTCCTTCCCTGCGGTCCCCACCGACCCGTGGGCCGCCGCTCACGACAGCCTCAACGGACTCGCCGTCGGCGACGCCTTCGGTGCCCAGCACTTCGTCCCCGAGAACCTCCCCGGCCTGCGGGCCCACCGCCTGCCCCCGGCACCCTGGCCGTGGACCGATGACACCGAGATGGCCTGCTCCGTCCTGCGGGTATCGGCCCGGGACGGGGCGCCCGATCAGGACGGGGCAGCCGATCAGGACGGGGCGGCCGATCAGGACGGGGCACTGGATCAGGACGCGCTCGCACAGTCCTTCGCCCGGCACCACGACTTCGACCGCGGCTACGGACCCGCGATGAACCGGCTGCTGCGCCTGGTACGGCAGGGCGCCTCCTGGCGCGAGCAGGCCGCCGGGCTGTTCGACGGACAGGGGTCCTGGGGCAACGGCGCCGCGATGCGGGTGGCGCCGCTCGGCGCCCTGCTCGCCGACGACCCCGAGCACGCGGCCCGGCAGGCCGCCCGCTCGGCCACGGTGACCCACACCCACCCCGAGGCGGTGGCGGGCGCGGTCGCCGTCGCGGTCGCCGCGGCGGTCGCGGTCGGCGGCCGGACGGCGCCGCTCAGCGGCGGCGAACTGCTGAGCACCGTCACCCGGCTCACTCCCGCGAGCCGGGTCCGCGACGGGGTGTTGGAGGCCTGGGACCTGCTCGACCAGCCGTACGCCGAACTGGCCGCCCACCGGCTCGGCAACGGCCGGCAGGTGAGCGCCGTGGACACCGTGCCGTTCGCCCTGTGGTGCGCGGCCGCCCACCCGACGGACTACGAGGGCGCACTCCAGGCCTGCGCCTCGGTGGGCGGTGACGTCGACACCACCTGCGCCATCGTCGGCGGCATCGTCGCCGCCCGGGTCGGCACGGCCGGCATCCCGCTCGCCTGGCGGGAGTCGACCGAGACCCTCCCGGCCTGGTTCCGCGACGGCGAGGCCGGCCGGTAGGGCGGCGGGGGAGGCGCGCCCCGCCCGGCGGGGCCGCGGGCCCGCATGCGGGCACAACGACAGAGGGCCCGTCAGATCTCTCTGACGGGCCCTCTGCACTGGGTCGGGGTGGCGGGATTTGAACCCACGGCCTCTTCGTCCCGAAGCAACCCGGGCGCCCACACGACGTGGGGGACAAGCATCGCTGACCTGCGCGAATAGTCCCCGAACGTCCCTGAGCGTCCGCCAAAGTACGGCACCGTTGTAGCGCAGTTAGACACTCAGCACACGCCGACGCCTGCCGGGGAACTTGCGGCTCCTGGCACCAGCTCGCTGCTAGGCACGGGACCCGGGGTGCGGACAGGGTTGTCTGCTACGGTCTTGCCGCCGTCCTCGCCGATTGGATTAGCGCCTTCCGGCGACCGAACTACTCTGGCGCCATAAGAATTACCGTCGCGTCAACGTTGTTACCTTGGACGCCAGCGACCGAGTATTCGAAACTGGCGGGCACCTGGACGTCGAGCGAATCACTCCCAATAAAGGGATCATCCCAGTGGAGTGAAAACTTTCCAGCGCTTGAATGGTAGGTGGCAGAGCCTTCCGTTCCTGTGCCTGTTCCGTCTGATTCGCTCTGCCAGGTCACCGACCTTCCGGACGGTATAGTCCCGGGCGGAGCCAGATTTCCGTCGTGGCTCCATATGCCATGCGAGAGGCTCGCCCCCTCAAATCGCAATTCTTCGCCGGTAAGGTTCCGGCATCGGATCAGGAATGATCGAGCAGGCATTCCTTTCGCCTCCTTCGGTATCTAGTTAACCCAGCCCACGCATCGGATGTGTGTGACATTTGCGTGTCAGTGTCCCCTCACTCCCTTCAATTGGGTTGAGTGGGACGTCGGTGCGCCCATCAATTGTCCGGCGCGATCTCCAGCTGGCCAAAAGGGAGGAATGGCCAGGCCCTCCCGTGGGGTAGTTGTGCCCCCGCGCTCCGCTAGGTGGTGTCTTACATGGCCTGAGTGGTGCGTGCGGAAAAGCAGGTTGGCGCGGCGGAAATGGGGCCCACGGCCGCGTGTTGGATTCCTGCAACCCCCGTATGCCAGTTGACATTACGGCGGCATACTGGTTTCAGTGGAGCACTTTCTGGGGTGGTGTCAGGTTGCAGAAGAAATCGGCGGTAATGCGGGTCGGATCAGCTATCTGGCGGCATAAGAACAACTGTTGCGTCAATATTGTTGCCTTGGACTCCGGCGACCGAGTATTCGAAACCGGCGGGCACCTGGACGTCGAGCGAATCACTTCCAATAAAGGGATCATCCCAGTGGAGTGAAAACGATCCCGCGCTTGATTGGTAGGTGGCAAAGCCTTCCGTTCCTGTGAGTGTTCCGCTTGACTCACTCTGCCAGGTCACCGATCTTCCGGGCGGTATCGTCCCGGGTGGGGCCAGATTTCCACCGTGGCTCCATATTCCATGCGAGAGGCCCCATTCTCCACGTTGCAATTCATCTCCGGTAAGGTTCCGGCATCGGATCAGGAATGATCGAGCAGGCATTTCCTCGCCTCCGTGGTGCTTGTTGAATCGTGCATCAGATGTATGCGATATTTTCTTGATGGCATCCCCTGGCTCCCCCCAGCGGGGTTGCAGCGGGACGTCAGTGCTCCCATCAATTGTCCGGCGCGATCTCCGGCTGGCCAAGAGGGAGGAATGCCTCGGCCCAACGGGGTAGTTCTGCCCTGCGCTGCGGGAGGGACGATTCGGTCAAGACTTTCGAACGTCTGGGCCCGTCGGCTCCTGGCCGAACGGGCATGCAAGGGTGGTGGAGCGGTTTTGGCCGGTGTCCTGTCTGGTCTGGGTCCGAGCATGATCGGGGGGCCGTAAGCTGTTGCGACTCGGTCAGGGCTCTTTGGGCCTGACCGCAATTTGGCCGAGTGGCCCCCCGGTCTTGCTCGGTGCGGGTCCCGGTCCGGGCAGGTGGGTAAAACCGTGGAGCCGCCCGCCCCAGCCCCGGTGGGGTTGGTTCTGACCTGTCTTCCTGGTCCGCTGCCGTGGCCGGGGAGGGTGTCAGTCTGGACCTTGTCCGTTTCCGCCCCGGCCTTAGCTTTCCGCCCATCGGGCGCGGCCGGTCGACGGCGAAGCCCCAGCCGGGGCGAAGACAGGAGGCGGGGCGCGCGCCGGCGGACGGCCGGCGCCGCCGCGCGCAGCGCGGCACCCCGAACCTTGTGTGAGGCTGCTTACCAGTCAGTTCAGGAGGCCGGGAATCTTCGCCGGTATCTCCGATGCCGCCGTGATGTGCCTTGCCCCTCCGGCTCCGCCGACCCTCGCCCGCGCCGCGGCACGCGGCGCCTTGATTAAGTAGCGAAACTCGTAACAACCTCCTCCCATCTCCCTCCCTCCTCCTCCCCGCCGGGCGCTGGCGCCGGGCTTGGCTGATCGCGTTCTTGTCAGGGACTGGGCTCCCATGCTGATCTCGTGTCAGGGCCAGCGCAGAGGGGGAAGCGTGCAGGAACTGACGGTCAAGCCGTGGCGGGTGCCCGGGAAGGACCGGCTATACGTCAACCTGGCCGGCGTCCGCGGGAAGAGCGTCGCTTGGCTGGACTGCCTGACCGGGGTCGTCGACATCACCGACGATGCCTTCGAGACTGCTGCGATGGCGAAGATCAGAGAATGGGTCAGCTCGTGCGGGCGCCCGATCCCGCCGCTGACAATCGCACCGCGACATGGGGCACCCTCGTCCGTGAAGCGCCCTCCGAAGCCGCCAGCCTCGCCGCCTTCCCCTCCGCCGCCGACCAGGCCGCCGACGTCGATTCCGCCGCTGGCACCGCTGTCCGACGCTGACGATCTCGCCCGGAACCTCCCTGGCACCGGCGTGCAGAGCATGATCCGAGCAGAAGAGAGCCGACAGAACTGGTTGGTCAGAGCCGCGGTGAAGCTGACCCGTTCGAACCTCGCCCGCCCGGAGTTGGTCACCGGCCTCCACGGTGAACAGCTCGTCGGCAACCTGCTGAACGGCCTCCGGGGATCCGGCTGGTACGTGTTGCACGGGGTGCCGCTGCCGAGCGGGGCGGACATCGACCACGTGGTCATCGGGCCGCCGGGCGTGTTCACCGTCAACACCAAGCACCACCCCGACGCCTCCGTCTGGGTGGGCGACAAGCGGGTCACGGTCAACCGGAACAGCTACCCGTACATCGAGAACGCGGAGTTCGAGGCACGGCGAACGGCCGCACTGCTGGCCCGGTGGTGCGGCTTCGACGTGCCGGTTCAGCCGGTGGTGGCGGTCGTGGGAGCACGGAAGCTGATCCACAACGGGCAGTCGGCGGTGAACGTGCTCGCCGGTGAGCAGATCGCCGCGGAGCTTGCGGCTCGGCCTCCGGTGCTGGCGCCCGCCCGGGTCGATGCGGTCTTCACCGTGGCCCGCCGCCGGAGCGTCTGGGCTCAGGTGGGGCGTCGGACCCCGCGCTCCTGAGTCAGCCGGCGGCCTGGTCGCCGATCCACTGCCGGCCGTCATGGGTGCGGATGCTCGGGGCTGCCTCGTCGCGGAGTGCGTCGAGCATGCGCACGGCGTAGACCTCGCCCATCCGGTCGGACACCTCGGCCGGGGTCAGCCAGTCGACCGCGGTCGACTCGTCGGACAGCTGCTCGGTCCCGCCCTCGGGGTGGCAGCGGAAGACCAGGGCGACGACTCCGCGGGTCACGTTCTTGTACACGCCGGTGAGCCGTTCGACGCTGACCTTGAGCCCGGTCTCCTCGAAGATCTCGCGGCGGACGCCGTCCTCGACGGTCTCGGTCAGTTCGAGCACGCCGCCGGGCGGCTCCCAGGTCCCGTTGTCGGCTCGCCGGATCGCCAGGACCCGTCCGTCCTCGCGCACGACAGCGCCAGCCACCGACACGGAGTGGAGCGGCGTTGACTGGGGCTTCGGGGCGCTGTTACTCATGTACAGGAGAATAGGAGCCCTGAAGGACTATGGCGAGTGATGACGTGGCCTCTTCGGCCAAGGCGAAGTATCTGCAGATTGCCGATGATCTCGCCGCACAGATCAAGTCGGGTGCTCTCGCCCCTGGCTCCGCGGTACCCAGTGAGACCGAGCTGATGCAGCGGTACTCCGTCGCCTCCGGCACGGTGCGTAAGGCCATCGCGGAGCTTCGGACCTCGCAGCTGATCGAGACGCACCACGGCCGCGGGTCCTTCGTCCGCTCCCGTCCCCCGGTGCAGCGCAAGTCCTCGGACCGCTTCCGCCGGGCCCACCGGAACGCCGGCAAGGCCGCGTACCTCGCTGAGGCGGAGGTGTCCGGCGGGACGCCATCCGTCACCGTGCTGTTCGTCGGGCCGACCGAGGCGCCCGCGGAGATCGCCGACCGGTTGAGCGTCCGGGCCGGCACTCAGGTACTCGCCCGCAAGAGGCGGTACTTCCGTGACGGGGTCCCGACCGAGGAAGCCACCTCCTACCTGCCGTGGGACGTGGTCAAGGACATCCCCGAGATGTTCGCGGAGAACCCGGGCGGCGGCGGGATCTACGCCCGGCTGGAGGAGCGCGGCTACCAGCTCGCCGAGTTCACCGAGACCGTACGGGCCCGCCTGGCGACGAAGCCCGAGACCGCCGCGCTCGCGCTGAGCCCGGGGTCACCTGTGATCCATCTCGTCCGCGACGCGATCACCTCGGAAGGCCGCGTGGTGGAGGTCTGTGACACCGTCATGGCCGCTGACCAGTTCGTTCTCGACTACCGCTTCGCCGCCAAGGACTGACGGACGCTCATCCCACTCGACCCGCCGCAAGATTCTTTCTCGCGGCGGGTTGACTCATGTATAGGAGTCGGGCACTCTTCTACTCATCACTCCTGTACATGAGTGCAGGAGTAAGCCTCATCTAGAGGAGAGCAGCCATGGCTGTGTTCAAGGTCGACACCTCCACCGCCTTCGTCTTCGTGGCCGTTCCGCCGGTGCTCAAGGTGGCGAACCGTCAGACCGGCGAGATCGCCACCGACCGGGAGACCGGCGCCAGGATGATGACCGTCGGGCTGACGATCGCCGATGAGGGCGAGGCCAACCTGTACACCGTCTCCGTCCCGGAGACCGGTATCTCCGACGGGCTCGGCATCGGTATGCCGGTCGCGGTGACCGGGCTCAAGGCGCGCGACTGGGAGAACGAGTTCAACGGCCAGAAGCGGCACGGAATCTCGTTCCGCGCGGCCGCGGTGACCTCGCTCGTCCCGGTCACGGCTCAGGGCTGACCGCCGTGTCGGGGGGTCTGATGCTGGCCGAGCTCGGCGGCTCGCTCGCTGCGGTCGCCGGTGGTGCCGCGTACGCCCGGGCCAAGGCTCCGGCCGTGTTCTGGTCGACGGTCGGTCTGCCCGTGACGGCCATGCGGTTCTCGACCACGTACGGCAGCACGATGGACGCGTGCGGATTGACGGTCGCTCCGTCGCGGCTTCGGGTGCTGGTCACCCGGGCCACGACCCGGCGGGAGATCCGCCCGGTGCCGCCGCGGATCCGCCGGGTCCGGCCGACCACGACCGGCCTTCGGGTCCGGCTCCGGCTGGCGCCCGGGCAGGAACCGGCCGACGTCGCGGCCTCGGCCGAGCGGCTGCGGCACGCCTGGGGCGTCCACGCCGTCCACGTCGCCGAGATCAAGCCCGGCGTCGTCGAGCTGCGGATGACGGGCTTCGACGTCCTGCGGAAGGTCCGGATGCCGCGCCGAACGCCGTCCGGTCACCTGGTGGTGCCCGTGGCCATGCGGGAGGACGGCACGGCGTACACCCGGGACTACCGGGCGGTGCCGCACTGCATGACGCTCGGCGCGACGCTGACCGGCAAGTCGGTGTACCTGCGCAACCTGATCACCCAGCTCGCCCGGCAGGACGTGGCGCTCGTGGGGATCGACTGCAAGCGGGGAGTCGAACAGGCCCCGTTCGCCCCGCGGCTGTCCGCGCTCGCCACCGATCCGGACATGGCCCGGGCACTGCTGGACGCACTGGTCCGCGAGATGGAGGACCGGTACGACCTGATCCGCCAGTACCAGGGGATCACCCGGGCGGTCCCGGCCGAAGAGATCGCCTCGGACATCTGGGGCCTGCCGGCGAAGCTGCGGCCGGTGCCCGTCGTGGTGATCGTGGACGAGGTCGCGGAGCTGTTCCTGGTCCCCACCCGCAAGGAGGAGGAACGGCGCGACCACATGGTCACGCAGCTGATCCGCCTCGCCCAGCTCGGCCGGGCCGCCGGGATGTTCATGGAGATCTGCGGCCAACGGTTCGGGGCCGAGCTCGGCCGGGGCGCGACCATGCTCCGTGCCCAGCTAACCGGCCGCGTCGTCCACCGCGTCAACGACAAGCCGACCGCCGAAATGGGCCTCGCCGACATCTCGCCCGAAGCCGTACTCACCGCAACGCAGATCGCCCCCGACATGCCGGGCACCGCCGTGGCCGGTGACACCTCCGGCGGCTGGTCCCGGATCCGGACACCGAACCTGTCCCTCGCCGACGCTGCCGCGATCTGCCAGCAGACGGCGCACCTCGTGCCCGCCGTGGCGACGTTGGCCGCCTTCCGCCCGGTGGTACCGGCGGCCGTCATCCCGCCCAAGCCCTCGATGCCGCCCCGGTTCTCCGCGAACCCGGCCACCGAGTAGGAGTCCGCCCTCCGGCCGGCGCGGCCGCCCCGCGCCAAGTCCCTACCCCCGCCATGCCCGAACTGGATCCGAGAGGACCCGAAATGACCGCGTCCATGTCCTTCTCCGCCGACGGTGAGTCCCGGGTGAGCTGCCACGACTACCGCGAGGAGCGCACCCCGATTCTGGCCATCTGGGGCGGCGGTGTGCACCTGACGCTCTCCGCCCGCGAGACGACCTCGCTGCCCGACCACCTCGCCTTCGCCCGATCCCTGGTGCGGGAGACCGCCGCCTACCTGGCCGCGCTGGAGCACTTCGCCGCCACCCAGGTGAAGGCCGACTGACCGATGCGCCTGCCCCGCCCGGACGCCGTCCTGATCCAGGCGGCCATCGCCGGAGCCCTGTCCTTCGCCCACCTTCACGACATCGCCGAAGCGGCGGGGCAGCACGGATGGAAGGCGTGGGCCTACCCGGTCTCCGTCGATCTGCTCCTGGTCGCCGCCTGGCGCCGGATGCGGATCCTCCGCGCCGCCGGTCACCCGGCCCGGTCGGCCTGGACGTGGTTCGGCATCGCCCTCACCGCCTCGCTCGGCGCCAACGTCGCCACCGCCGGACTCCTCGACCTGGTCGACGTCCCGGCCTGGCTGCGGATCCTCGTGGCCGGCTGGCCCGCGCTCGCCTTCTTCGGCGGGACGCTCCTCGCCCACGGCCCCGCCGGCCACGGCGAGCCCGCCGACGAGGAAGCCGACCTCCCGCTCTACGAAGCCACCGCCGAGCCGGTCGACCAGGCCGCCGCCGGATCCGTTCCCGTCCCCGAGCCCGTTCCCGAGCTCATCGCCGCACCGGAACCGCTGCCCGCCCTGCCGACCGTGACCACCCCGGCTCCGCCTGCCGTGGCCGTGCCCGCCGCCCTGATCGACCACGCCCGCAAGGTCGCCGACGACCACCGGACCCGTACCGGCCGGCCGATCGACACCGACACCCTCCGGGCCCGCCTGGGCGTCCCGCCGCACTTCGCCGACGCCATCGCCGCACAACTCACCTGACAGGAGGTCATTCCATGCCCCGCCCGATCCGCCCCCGCAACGTCGTCCGCCTCGGTCCCGTCCAGGTCGCCACCTACTACGACGGCCGCGGCCGCGAGAGGCACACCGCGGTCTGCACCGCCCCGCGCTGCGGCTTCTCCGCCGAGTACACCGGCCGCGCCGCCGCCGAGATCGCCGCCCGCACCCACCGCTGCACCGTCCGCTGACAGGAGATCGACCGTGACCATCACCCTGCCCCTGGTCCTCGTGCTCGGCATCGTCACCTGGGCCGTCGTCCGCTTCCTCGGCATCCGCCTCTGGGTGGCCGTCGTGATCGGGCTCTTCGGCTTCTACCTCGCCCACTCCTTCCTCGCCCCGGTCATCGACGGGACCACCCGCACCGGTGTCCAGGTCGTCAACGGCACCCAGCAGGACCGGCCGTGACCACCGCCGTCCTGGCCTGGGGGCCGCTCGCGCTCACCCCTGAGGGTTCCGCCCTCGTCGCCGAGATCGAGGCGTACCTTGCCACGATCCCCGCCGCGGCCCGGCCCACCGTGCCGTACGTCTGCCCGCTCGGCAGCACCCTCCAGCCCTGGAACGCCGGTCACCCGCTCCGTCGGCCGACGCTCCTCGACCGGCTCGCCCAGCGTCCGGCCCGGGCCGTACCGGTGACCGTCGCCGACCACCTGCGGCTCGCCTCGCGCTACATCTCGGCCTTCGGCTGGACGCAGGGAGCGCTCTGGGACACCGCCGGCCGGGTCTGCCTGCTCGGCGCCCAAGCCGCCGTGCTGGCCAACGGCTACGGACTCCCGGAGACCGTCGTCCGGGCCCGGATCCAGGTGATGGAAGTCCTCCACGCCACCGGCCGCCCCGTCGCCTCCCCGGACGTCTACAACGACGCCCCGACGACCCGGCAGGCCGACGTGCACCACCTTCTCGACCGGGCGTCCGCCCGCGCACTGTCCCTCGGCATCTGACCGGTCCCGGGGCGGCCGAGCCGCCAAGCATCCCGCCGCCCCGGAGCTCCGCAACCCGCTCCGGAAGGACTCGCACCATGGACCTCGCCCCGCTCCTGGCCGCCGGCGTCCCGATCCTCGGCTGGACCACCCACAGCACCTGGCTCGCCCGCCGCCTGGCCACCGCCCGCCGCGACCCGCTCACCGGACTGCTCACCCGCGACGGCTTCACCGCCCGGGCCGAGCGGCTGATCCGCTCCCACCCCGACCGCGTCACGGTCCTGCTCATCGACCTGGACGACTTCAAGACCGTCAACGACACCCACGGCCACGCCGCCGGGGACACCGTCCTGTCGGCCACCGCGCGCCGGATCACCGACTGGTGCGGCACTCACGGCCTGGCCGCCCGCCTCGGCGGCGACGAGTTCGCCGCGGTCGTCCTCGACTCGGCCGACCGGCTCCCGGCGCTGTACGCCGCGCTTCACGAACCTGTCCCGCACGGCGTCCTGCTGCTCGACGTCGGCGCGTCCGTCGGCGCGTCGCACCCCGCGGCCCTGCTGCTGACCGAAGCGCTGTCCGCCGCCGACCGCGCCATGTACGCCCAGAAGCCCGACGGCCGGACCTCCCGCCGTCGCTGAAAGACCGATCCCCGGGCCGGCAAAAGCCGCCAAGCATCCCACCGGCCCGGGAACCGCAACCCCTCCACGAACCGAAGCCCACGAAGGAGACCTTCATGATGCCCCAGCACGCCCACACCCCGGGCCGGATCTGCCCCGACTGCGACGGCTTCGCCCGCGCCGCCATCGCCACCGGCACCCGCCTGCGCGACGGGTCCCGCGCCACCGTCCTGGTCAACTGCCGGGCCTGCCGCGGCCTCGGCCTCACCCTGCGCCCGCTGGCCACCGCCAAGGCCGCCTGAGATGGCCCTCCTCGACTGGCGCGACTCCCGCCACTGGGACAACAAGCCCGCCCCCTGCGGCGTCTGCGAGCAGCCCACCAACCTCCGCTCGGACCGCGGCAAGCCCGCCCACAAGGTCTGCGCCGAGACCTGGACCGAGCAGCACGCCAAGCCTGCGCCCGACCAGTCCTGACCGCCCTGCCCCGGAGCCGTGCCCACCGCCCGGCTCCGGGGCCTCTGTTGGAGGGATAGACCCGTGCCCCGCACCACCACCCCGCCGCAGGACCTGGACCGTCTGGCAGTCGCGGACCTCGGTCGGCTCGCTGCCCGGGGTGACCTGCCCCGGCTCCAGGACCAGATCCTCCGCACCGGCGGCTGCTCGAACCCGATCCATCTCAAGGGGTTCCGCAGCCTGATCCACACGCCGACCGGCAACGTCCTGCACCGGTACTCGACCGAGCACGAACCCGGCCACCGGCTCAAGGTCGCCTGCGGTAACCGCCGGGCCTCCCGCTGCACCTCGTGCGCCCGCACCTACTCGGCCGACACCTTCCACCTGATCCGCGCCGGCCTCGCCGGGGACGAGACCAAGGGGATCCCCACCACCGTCCGCGAACACCCCCGCGTCTTCGCCACCCTCACCGCGCCGTCGTTCGGCCCGGTCCACAACCGCCCGGACACCGGCCGTTGCCGCTGCGGCACCGACCACCCCGACGGCTCACCGGTCCTCGGCACGCCCCTCGACCCGGACACGTACGACTACGCGCACGCCGTGCTGTGGAACAACCACGCACCCGACCTGTGGCGCCGCTTCACGATCTACCTCTTCCGGGTGATGGCCAAGATGGCCGGGCTCTACCAGTGGGAGTTCAAGGAGCAGGCGAAGATCTCGTTCGGCAAGGTCGCCGAGTACCAGCGCCGGGGCGCCGTCCACTTCCACGCCGTGATCCGCATCGACGGCCCGGCCGGTCCCGACTCCCCGCCGCCGTCCTGGGCCTCGGTCGCTCTGCTGGACGACGCGATCCGCGCGGCAGCCCGCCGAGCCGGTGTCCCGATCCCGGCCGTCGGCCACCTTCCCGCCCGCGTCCTCGACTGGGGCAAGCAGGTGGACGTCCGGCCCATCGGCGCCTTCGGCTCCGGCGAGATCTCCGAACAGGCCGTCGCCTCCTACGTCGCCAAGTACGCCACCAAGAGCGCGGAGACGACCGAGACCGTCGACCGCCGGATCCTGGAGCGCCAGGAACTGGACCGGCACGACCTCCCCGGCCACACCCGCCGCCTGATCGAAACCTGCTGGGACCTCGATCCGCTCTACCCGGACCGGCTGCTCGCCCACTGGTCCCACATGCTCGGCTTCCGCGGCCACTTCTCCAGCAAGTCCCCGACCTACTCGACCACCCTCGGCGCGCTCCGCCAGGTCCGGGCCGACTTCCGCGCCGATGAGGCCCGCCGCGCTCTGCGCGAACGCCTCCTGGAAGCCGGCTTCCCCGACCTGGACGAGCTTTCGAACACCGACACCTTCGTCCTCGCCCACTGGGCCTTCGCCGGTGCCGGCAACTCCCCGGGCGAATCCCTGCTCGCCGCGACCATCGCCCGCGAACTGCACGAACGCCGCACCACCGACCGACAGGAACTGCTCGCCCAGCTAGCCGCCGAAGAGAGGCAACAGTGACCACTGCTACCGCGGGCGCGCCGCCCCTGCTCTACCGGGTGGCGGACGCCATGAATGCCCTGAGCATGAGCCGGACTGTCATCTACGACCTGATCCGCACCGGACGCCTCCGCACGGTCAAGGAAGGCCGTTCGCGGCTCATCCCGGCGTCCGCCATCGCTGACTACGTCGCGCTCCTGGAGCGCGAAGCAAGGGGGAGCTGAGTGACCACCCGCCGCAGCAGGGGAGACGGCGGCCTCCACTGGGACGAGAAGCGTCAGCGCTGGATCGCCACTGCCAACCTGGGCTACGACCCGAGCGGTAAGCGCATCGTGAAGCGCGGCAGCGGCAAGACCAAGACCGAGGCCAAGAACAAGCTCAAGGAGGTCCTGCGGGACCACGAGGACGGCCTTGCCATCGCACCGACCAACTACACCGTGGGGAACGCGGTGAACGACTGGCTGACCTACGGCCTCGCTGGCCGGGACCCGCGCACCATCGACACCGCCTCGGTCCTCTGCCGACTGCATGTGGTCCCTGCGCTCGGCGCCCGCAAGCTCCGGGACCTCAGTGCGGAGGACGTCGATCGCTGGCTGGCTGCCAAGGCCAAGACGCTGAGCACCCGCACCCTCCAGGGCCTCCACTCCTGCCTGAACCGGGCCGTGAAGCGCGCCATGGCCCGCGACAAGGTGAAGCGCAACGTGGTGGAGCTGTGCTCCGTCCCGACCGGCCAGCCGGGACGGCCGTCCAAGGCACTGACGTTTGCTCAGGCCGAGGCGGTGCTCAAGGCGGCCGAGAAGACCGGCATGCACGCCTACATCGTGGTCTCCCTCCTCACCGGGGCACGGACCGAGGAACTGCGAGCGCTGACCTGGGACCACGTCTTCCTCAAGGGCCAGCCCGAGACGACTCCGCCGATCCCGCCGTACATGGCCGTCTGGCGCTCGGTCCGTGCGGGCGGGGACACCAAGACCCGGAAGTCCCGGCGCACCCTCGCCCTCCCGGCCCGGTGTGTGGAGGCGCTCTGGGATCACTGGGTCGACCAGGGCTGGGACCGCCTGGCGGCCGGCGACAAGTGGGAAGAGAACAACTTCGTCTTCCACTCCGCCGTCGGCAACGAACTCGACCCGTCCCACGTCCGACGCGCCTTCCGCGCCGCCATCACCAAGGCGGAGGGCGTCACCGCGGCGGACTGGACTCCGCGTGAGCTACGACACAGCTTCGTGTCCCTGCTCTCGGACAGCGGCGTGCCCCTGGAGGAGATCTCCCGCCTGGTAGGCCATTCGAGTACCGCGGTCACCGAGGAGGTCTACCGGAAGCAGATCCGCCCGGTGATCCAGACCGGGGCAACTGTCATGGACGAGCTCTTCAAGCGCGCCCCTGAGGGGTAGTCACGCAGTTGGACACGCACAACGAGGAAGGGCCCTACCGGATTTCTCCGGCAGGGCCCTTACCTGCAACTACTGGGTCGGGGTGGCGGGATTTGAACCCACGGCCTCTTCGTCCCGAACGAAGCGCGCTACCAAGCTGCGCCACACCCCGGTCCTGCTGTTGTTGCTTCCGTCTCCGGCGCAACGAGTAGAACTCTACCGGACGCGCGCCGAGAGACGAAATCCGATTCCCTGGAGGGCGTCCTCGCAGGTCGGCGGGGGTCAGCGACGGGGTGTGAGGGTGAGCAGGGTGGCCTCGGGCGGGCAGGCGAAGCGGACCGGGGTGTAGCGGTTGGTGCCGCAGCCCGCCGAGACGTGCAGGTACGAGCGGTGGCCGCCGGCCTGGTGGGTGGACAGGCCCTTGACCCGGCCGGTGTCCAGGTCGCAGTTGGTGACCAGGGCGCCGTAGAAGGGGATGCAGAGCTGGCCGCCGTGGGTGTGGCCCGCCAGTATCAGCGGGTACCGGTCGGCGGCGAAGGCGTCCAGCACGCGCAGGTACGGGGCGTGCACCACGGCGAGCGAGAGGTCGGCGTCGGGGGACGGGCCGCCGGCCACCTTCTCGTAGCGGTCGTGCCGGATGTGCGGGTCGTCCAGGCCGGTGAACTCGACGTCCAGCCCGGCCAGGGTGAGCCGGCCGCGGGTGTTGGTGAGGTTCAGCCAGCCGGCCTCGTCGAAGCCGTCGCGCAGCTTCTGCCACGGGTTGTGGACGGCGCCGGTGATGCCGCGGCGCCCGGTGCCGTCCGGGTTGTTGAGCCCGTGGATGCCGCTGCGCAGGGCGCTCAGGTAGCGGGTCGGGCTCTTGCGGGCCGGGCCGTAGTAGTCGTTGGAGCCGAAGACGTAGACGCCCGGGAACTCCATCAGCGGGCCGAGCGCGTCCAGGGTGGCGGGCACGCCGAGCGGGTCGGAGAGGTTGTCGCCGGTGTTGACCACCAGGTCGGGCCGCAGGCCGGCCAGGCTCTGCAGCCAGCGCTGCTTCTTGCCCTGCCCGGAGACCATGTGGATGTCGGAGATCTGGAGCACCCGGATCGGCCGCGCGCCGCGCGGCAGGATCGGGACCTCGACCCGGCGCAGCCGGAACGAGCGGACCTCGTACCCGGCGGAGTAGGCGAGGCAGGCGGCGCCGGTGGCGGCGATTCCGAGCGGGACGGAGTACAGCGGTCGCATCGGTCCATGCTCTCAGACAGTGGATCAACCGCCGAACGCGCAGGTGGTCACCGCTCTGCCGAGCGAGCCGCGGAGTCCGGCGCCGGGCTCCGCGGGGTGCCCGTGGGGTGGCCATCGCTGCGGACCTTTTCCCGGCCGGGGGCTTAATGGGGAGCGCCGGACCTGGGCGGATGCCACACTCGTCGGCATGACAACGCTTAAGCAGCAGCTGCAGGAGGACCTGACGGCTGCGATCAGGGCCCGGGACGAGCTGCGCTCCTCCACCATCCGGCTGACGCTGTCGGCGGTCACCGCGGAGGAGGTGTCCGGCAAGTCGAAGCGCGAGCTCTCCGACAGCGAGGTGCTCAAGGTCGTGGTCCGGGAGGCGAAGAAGCGCCGGGAGGCCGCCGAGGCCTTCGAGCAGGCCGGCCGCACCGAGTCGGCCGCCCGTGAGCGGGCCGAGGGCGAGGTGCTGGCGCAGTACCTGCCGCAGCAGCTCTCGGACGAGGAGCTGACCGCGATCGTCGCCGCGGCGGTGGCCGAGAGCGGGGCCACCGGGCCGCAGGCGATGGGCGCGGTGATGAAGCTGGTCCGTCCGAAGGTCGGCGACCGCGCCGAGGGCGGCCGGGTGGCCGCCGCGATCAAGGCCGCGCTGGCGGGCTGACCGGCAGCCGCCGTACCCGGCGCCGAGGCGCCACACAGGTCGCACAGGTCGCACAGGTCGCACAGGTCGCGCCCGCCGCACAGGTCGCACCGGCCGCGCACCGCAAACGCCCGAGGGCGGCTCCCGGACTCCGGGAGCCGCCCTCGGGCGTTGTTCAGGTCACACCGTGGGGGACGGCGGTCAGTGGCGGCGGCCACCGGTGGCACCGCCGTTGTTGCCGCCGTTCCCGTTCCCGCCACCGCCGTTGACGAGGCCGCCGTCGGTGCCGAAGATCGGCGGGAAGGTGAAGCCGCCGTTGGTGCCGGCCGTGGTGGCCGCGTCACCCGAGGGCGGCGAGGCACCGTCGGTCGGCGGGGTGACCGGGGTCTGCGGCACCGGGATGTTGACGGTGTGGAAGGTGGACTTCGCGGTGCCGTCCAGCGCGTCGTTCATCGCCAGCTGCCAGATCGGGCCGGGGCCGTCGGCGCCGTAGACGGCGCTGAAGTACTTGCCGCCGATCTTGATGTTCTTCATCGAGACGTTGCCGGTGGTGCCGCCGAGCCACACCGAGGTGGACAGCTCCGGGGTGAAGCCGGTGAACCAGGCCGCGTACCGGTTGTCGGTGGTACCGGTCTTGCCGGCGATCTGGCGGCCGCCGTCGAGGCCGAGCGAGGAGCCGGTGCCCTTCTCGGTCACGCCGAGCAGCAGGGTGGTGACGCCGTCCGCGGTGGACTGGGACATCACCTGGTTGCAGTTGGCCTTCGGCACGTCCAGCTTCTTGCCGTCCGCCGCGACCATCGAGGTGATCGCGATCGGGGTGCAGTACATGCCGCGCGCGGCGAAGGTGGCGTAGACGTTGGCCATGGTCAGCGGGGAGACCTCCTGGGTGCCGAGCACCATCGAGGGGACCTGCTCCATCGGCTTGCCGTTGGCCTTGTTGCGGATGCCGAGCTTGTCCGCCATCTGCTTCATCGGGCAGAGGCCGACCTGCTGCTCCATCTGCACGAAGTAGGTGTTGACCGACTTCGCCATGGCGTCCTTCATGGAGAACGGCCCGATCTCGCTGGCCGACTCGTTCTCGACCGTGGCGGGCTTGCGGGTGTCGTTCTTCCAGGTGCCCTCGCAGGTGCTCATGGACGGGTAGTCCATGTCGTGCGGGGACGGGAACTCCTGGGTGATCGGCACGCCCGACTCCAGGGCGGCCGCGGCCAGGATCGGCTTGAAGGTCGAGCCGGGGGAGAAGCCGTTGCCGCCGCCCATCGCGGCGTCGACGTTGTAGTTGAGGACGGTCTGGTTCTGCTTGCCGTCCAGGCCGTACGGCCGGGTCTGCGCCATCGCGAGGATCTCACCGGTGCCCGGCTTGACCATGGTGGCCGCGGCCGAGACCGCGTCGGTCACGTAGACCTTCTTGGTCACCGCGTTGAACGCGGCGGCCTGCTTGTCCGGGTCGATGGTGGTGTAGATCTTCAGGCCGCCCTGGCTCCACAGCTTCTGCCGGTCGGTGGCGGTCTTGCCGAACACCGGGTCCTGCTTGACCACCCGGCGGACGTAGTCGCAGAAGAAGCCCATGCCCGCCTGCGCGGTGATGCAGCCGTTCAGCGGCTCGTTGTACTTGATCCCCAGCGGCGCGTCGGTGGCGGCCTTCGCCTCCTCCGGGGTGATGTGCTTGAACTCCAGCAGCTTGCCGATCACGGTGTTGCGCCGGGTCTGGGCCGCCTGCGGGTGCAGCACCGGGTCGTACGCCGTCGGGTTCTGCACCAGGCCGGCCAGCATGGCGGCCTCGGGGATGGTCAGGTCCTTGGCGCTCTTGCTGAAGTAGCGGTTGGACGCCGCCTCGATGCCGTACGCCTGGTGACCGTAGAAGGTGATGTTGAGGTAGTTGGTGAGGATCTGATCCTTGGTCAGGTCCTCCTCCAGCTTGATGGCGTACTTCAGTTCCTGGATCTTGCGGCCCAGGCTCTTCTTGGTCGCCTCCAGGAACGCCGCCTGGTCGTCGCCGGCCTGCTCGACGAAGACGTTCTTCACGTACTGCTGGGTCAGCGTGGAGGCACCCTGGGTCGCGGAACCGGCCTCGGCGTTCTTGGTGGCGGCGCGCAGCACGCCCTTGAGGTCGACCGCGCCGTGCTCGTAGAACCGGGCGTCCTCGATGTCCACCTGCGCCTTGCGCATGATCGGTGCCATCTGGTCCGCGGTGAGGATGGTGCGGTCCCGGTCGTACACCTTGGCGATCAGCCCGCCCTTGGCGTCGTAGATGGACGACGCCTGGGAGAGGGTGGGGGTCTTGAAGTCGGCGGGGATGCTGTCGAAGCTGTCGGCCGTGTCCTTGGCCGTGAGCCCGAGCGCGCCGACCGCCGGCAGGGCCATGCCGGCGACCAGTACGCCGGCCAGCACGCTGCCGCCCAGGAACTTGATCCCGAGGCTCGCCTTTCCGAGCGCTGATCCCGTGGTTCGCTGAGGTGCCATGGGAGAACCCTACGTGCCGGATTCCCCTCCATGGGGGCAGGTGTTCGCCTACGCTTGTCACAAAGCTGCGACAGCTTCGCTCTGTTCATCATCATCACTCGTGTGAGTGATGAGCTTTGCCCGATTTGGCATCATTTGCGGTCGGATGCACCTCGGCGTGTCTCCATATTTGGACACGGAGTGTGACGATAGCGCCTCTGGGAGTGTCGGCAAGGCCTACGACCTGCGATCACTCCAACGAGTGAGGTGTTGGGTACCCATAGTCCGATTGGGTCATTTGAGATTGAGCCCGAAGGGGCTGTTGCGGAGTCCAGTTCTTCCGTAACGTCCTCAACTGGCAACGGTGAATATGCCGTTGCCGCCGTGGGGGAGCCCCGAATCGGGAGAGGACGGCGCCAGCATGGGCTGGGTAGACGACTGGAGCGCACAGGCGGCCTGCCGCACGAGCGATCCGGATGAATTGTTCGTTCAGGGGGCCGCGCAGAATCGCGCCAAGGCGGTGTGCAGCGGGTGTCCCGTCCGCACCGAGTGCCTGGCCGACGCGCTCGACAACCGGGTCGAATTCGGTGTCTGGGGAGGAATGACCGAGCGGGAGCGCCGCGCACTGCTCCGCCGCCGGCCGACGGTGGGCTCCTGGCGGAGGCTGCTGGAGACGGCGCGGACGGAGTACGAGGAGTCGCTGGCCACCGGCGTGATCCTGCGGGACTACGCGCAGGCGGGCTGACATCCTCCGGTTCGAGGAGTCCGGGGATTTCTCGAACCTCGCGGATGCAGCGCAGCTGACGGGCAGTCGGCAGGTGTGCGGGAGCAGTCGGCCCGGTGCACCAGAGGGGGTCTGCTGCCCGAGCCGCTCATCCGAACATCCAGGCCCGTCCGGGCATCCGGGTCCATCCCGGTCCTCGATCGGCCGTCCACAGGTACTCGCGCTGCGCCGTGCCCGCCACCGGGGCCACGGCGCTCATGCGTGCTGCGCGTTGAGGCGTTCGCCGACGGTCCGCAGGCCGGCCAGGTCGTGCACGTCACCGGCGAGTGCGGGCACCTCGACCATCGGAACGTCGGGGTAGACCGAGACGAAACGGTCCCGGGTGCGCCGCTCCCGGCCCATGATCTGCATCCGTTCGGCGTGCAGCCGCAGCAGGCCCGCGGCCAGCGTCTCGGCCTGCACGGTGGCGGTCTGCGAACCGTTCTCCTCCAGTGCCTCCGCGGCGGCCAGCGCCCGTTCCGCGGTGAGCTGGGCGGCGCCGGTGGAGTGCACCCGGTTGAGCACCAGCCCGGCCAGCGGCATCTCGTCCGCGGCCAGCCGGTCGACGAAGTACGCCGCCTCGCGCAGCGCGTCCCGCTCCGGCGCGGCGACCACCAGGAACGCCGTGCCCGGCGCCTTGAGCAGCTGGTAGGTCCGGTCGGCCCGCTCGCGGAAGCCGCCGAACATCGAGTCCATCGCGCTGACGAAGGTCTGGATGTCGGTCAGCAGCTGGGCGCCGAAGATCTTGCCCAGGGTGCCGGTCAGCAGGCCCATCCCGACGTTGAGGAACTTCATCGCGCTCCGGCCGCCGACCTTGGCCGGGGCGGTGAGCAGCCGGATCACCCGGCCGTCGAGGAAGGACCCGAGCCGCCCGGGGGCGTCCAGGAAGTCCAGGGCGGAGCGGGACGGCGGGGTGTCCACCACGATCAGGTCCCACTGATCGGCCGCCCGCAGCTGGCCGAGCTTCTCCATCGCCATGTACTCCTGGGTGCCGGCGAAACCGGCGGACAGCGACTGGTAGAAGGGGTTCTCCAGGATCGCCTTGGCGCGCTCCGGGTCGGCGTGGGCCAGCACGACCTCGTCGAAGGTCCGCTTCATGTCGAGCATCATCGCCTGCAGCTCGCCGGGGCCCTCGACGCCCTTGACCACCCGGGGGGTGTTGTCGAGCTCGGTCAGGCCCATCGACTGGGCGAGCCGCCGGGCCGGGTCGATGGTCAGCACCACGGCCTTGCGGCCGCGCTCGGCGGCCCGCAGCCCGATCGCCGCGGCCGTGGTGGTCTTGCCGACGCCACCCGAACCGCAGCACACCACGATCCGGGTCGCCGGATCGTCGATCAGCGCGTCGATCTCCAGCCGCGTGGTCATGCCGCCCCCTGCCGCTTGAGTTCGCCCGCGAGCCGGTACAGCCCGCCCAGGTCCACGCCTTCGCCGAGCAGCGGCAGCTCGTACGTCGGCACCTTCAGCTGCTGCAGGTCGGCCCGCTGCTCCCGTTCCAGCTCGACCCGCTCGGCGTGCTCCCTGGCCTGCTCCAGCAGCGGGTCGATCAGCGGCTCGACGGCCGCCCGGATGGTCTCCGGCTTCCGCGAGCGCCCGCCGAGGCCGGCCTCGCCCAGCGCCTGGGCGACCTCCTCGCGGTGGTCGCCGTGCACCGCCTCCACCGCGGCCGCGTCCAGCAGCGGCGGGCGGACCATGTTCACCATGACCCCGCCGAGCGGCAGTTGCGCCTCGCGCAGTTCGCCGATCCCGTCGACCGTCTCCTGCACCGGCATCTCCTCCAGCAGGGTCACGAAGTGGACGGCGGTCTCCGGGGACTTCAGCACCCGCATCACGGCCTGCGCCTGATTGTGTATCGGCCCGAACCTGGCCAGCCCGGCGACCTCGGAGTTGACGTTCAGGAAGCGGGTGATCCGGCCGGTCGGCGGGGCGTCCATGACGATCGCGTCGTACGCCCGGCGGCCGTCCGGGCCCTTGCGCCGGGCCGCCTCGCAGGCCTTGCCGGTGAGCAGGACGTCGCGGACGCCCGGCGCGACCGTGGTGGCGAAGTCCACGAAGCCGACCTTCTGCAGGGCCTTGCCGGCCCGGCCGAGCTTGTAGAACATCTCCAGGTACTCCAGCAGCGCCTGCTCGGTGTCGATCGCCAGCGCGTACAGCTCGCCCTGCTTGGCGCCCGGCTCGGCCGGCAGCCCCAGCCTGGCCCGGCCGACGGTGGCGACCTTGCGCTCCTCGTAGGGCAGCGCGGCGATGCCGAACAGCTCGGCGATGCCCTGCCGGCCCTCCACCTCGATCAGCAGGGTCCGGCCGCCCTCGGCGGCCAGCGCCAGCGCGAGCGCGGCCGCCAGCGTGGTCTTCCCGGTGCCGCCCTTGCCGCTGACGACATGCAGGCGCACGCCCTCCCAGTCCGGGCCGCGCTCCTCGGGGCCGGGGGTGCTCGCCACGCTCCGTCTCCGTCCGTCCGTCGACCGGCACCGCCTGGTGCCCTCCCCGTGAGCGTAACCAGCGAGCGCGGCCGATGGCGGGAGCATCCCGACGGCCGCCGGGATTGACCGCCCCGCTGTGTCCCACCTCACACCGTGGCGGACGGCTAGAGTCAGCGCCATGACCAAGTGGGAATACGTCACCGTGCCGCTGCTCGTGCACGCCACCAAGCAGATCCTGGACACCTGGGGCGAGGACGGCTGGGAGCTCGTCCAGGTGGTGCCGGGTCCTAACAACCCGGAGCAGCTGGTTGCCTACCTGAAGCGGGAGAAGAGCTGATGAGCAAGGTCGAGGAGAGGCTGGCCGAGCTCGGGCTCACCCTGCCCGGGGTCGCGGCGCCGGTCGCCGCGTACGTGCCGGCCGTCCGGTCGGGCGACCACGTGCTGACCTCCGGCCAGCTGCCGATGGTGGCGGGCAAGCTGGAGATCACCGGCAAGGTGGGCGCCGAGGTCACCGCCGAGGAGGCCAAGCGGCTCGCGCAGATCTGCGCGCTCAACGCGCTGGCCGCCGTGAAGTCGGTGATCGGCGACCTGGACCGGATCGAGCAGGTCGTGAAGGTGGTCGGCTTCGTGGCCTCCGCCCCCGACTTCACCGGCCAGCCCGGTGTGATCAACGGCGCCAGCGAGCTGCTGGGCGAGGCGCTCGGCGCGGCCGGCGTGCACGCCCGCAGCGCCGTCGGCGTGGCGGTGCTCCCGCTGGACGCCCCGGTCGAGATCGAGATCCAGGTCCGGGTCCGCGCCGAGGGCTGATCCGCCCCACCGGCGGTCCTGCCTGCCGGAAGGTGTGCCCGCTCCTGCGCGCGGGGTCGGGGTCGGGTCTGTCCAATCCCGGCCCCGCGCGTCTAGCATCCGCTCATGGATCATCGAGCAGGGTCGCTCCCGATGCCGCCGTCCTGGCCGGCCCGGATTCGCGCGCTCGCGTCCGGCGAACTGACGCCGGTCGCGCCGAAGCCGTCCGCCACCGTGGTGCTGCTGCGCGACGCACAGCCCGGTACGGACGCCGGACCGCAGGCGTACCTGCTGCGCCGGCGCACCTCGATGGCCTTCGCCGGCGGCATGTACGCCTATCCCGGCGGCGGGGTGGACCCGAGGGACGCCGAGGCGGAACTGCGCTGGGCCGGGCCCTCGCCCGCCGAGTGGGCCGAGCGGCTGGGCGTGGACGCCCGCGCGGCCAAGGCCGTGGTCTGCGCGGCGGTCCGGGAGACGTTCGAGGAGGCCGGCGTGCTGCTGGCCGGCCCCGACGCCGACACCATGGCCGAACCCAGGGACTGGAGCGCCGAGCGGGCTGCGCTGGAGGCGCACGAGCTGTCGTTCGGCGAGTTCCTCGGCAAGCACGGTCTGGTGCTGCGCAGTGACCTGCTGGCGGCCTGGGCGCGGTGGACCACCCCCGCCTTCGAGGAACGCCGCTTCGACACCTGGTTCTTCGTCGCCGCCCTGCCGCCCGGGCAGCAGGCGGCCGACCGCGTCGGCGAGGCCGACCGGGTCGCCTGGCTGTCTCCCGCGGACGCGGTCGAGGGCTACCGGGCGGGCCGGTTCGGGATGCTGCCGCCCACCGTGACCGTGCTCCGCGAGCTGCTGCCGGCCCGTACGGCGGCCGAGGCACTGACGTTGGCGGCGCAGCGGACGATCACCCCGGTGCTCGGTACGGCCGAGGTCGCGGGCGATCGTATGACAGTGCGATGGTCTGGGTATGAAGAGCTGACCATCGACGGAGAGTTCCCGGCGTAGCGGCGCCGGGACAAGGGAAGGGGCCCGGCGCAGCGGCGCCGGGACAAGGGAAAGCGGCCCGGCGCAGCGGCGCCGGGACAGCAGTAGGGCCCCGGCGCAGCGCGGCCGGGACCATGTACGAGCGGCCCGGCGTAGTCGCGCCGGGGCATTTGGACCGTGCCCGGATCAGAGACCGGGTCAGCACACGGAAGGAAACTCGGCCGATGACTCACAACGACGTGGCTCGCCGGACGGCGCACGACCTGCCCGCCCGAAGCCTGACGCCCCGCCTCCGGTCCGGCGGCGCCACCACCCACGACGTTTACGCGCCCAGGGCGCTGACGCGTCGGCTTCCGGCGCGCAGCCTGACCCGGTACAGCGCGGACGTGGATCGCAGCGGAACCGAGGGCGGCCGGTGAGCGGTCTCCTCCCGGGTGACCCCGCCGCCACCGTCGGTGGCGGGGGCACCCCCCGGGCGCTGTGCGTGCTGGCGCCCAACCCCTCGCCGATGACGCTGGACGGCACCAACACCTGGCTGCTGTCCGAACCGGGTTCCGCGCTGGCCGCGGTGATCGACCCGGGTCCGCTGGACGAGGGGCATCTGCGGCGCGTCGTCGAGACCGCCGAACGGCAGGGGCAGCGGATCGGGCTGACCCTGCTGACCCACGGTCACCACGACCACGCCGAGGGCGCCGCGCGCTTCGCCGAGCTGACCGGCAGCAAGGTGCTGGCGCTCGACCCGGCGCACCGGCTCGGCGACGAGGGACTGCACCACGGCCAGGTGCTCGACATCGGGGGACTGGAGCTGCGGGTGGTCGGCACCCCCGGGCACACCTCCGACTCGCTGACCTTCCATCTGCCCGCCGACGGCGCCATCCTGACCGGCGACACCGTCCTCGGCCGCGGCACCACCATGGTCGCCCACCCCGACGGGCGCCTCGGCGACTACCTCGACTCGCTGCGTCGCCTGCACACCATGGCCGCCGAGCACGGCGTGCGTACCGTGCTGCCCGGCCACGGGCCGGTGCTGGCCGACGCGCTCGGCGCCGTCGACTACTACCTGGCGCACCGGGCCAACCGGCTGGCGCAGGTCGAGACGGCCGTGGAGGCCGGCTGCCGGACCGCCGCCGAGGTGGTCGCCCGGGTGTACGCGGACGTGGACCCGGCGCTGTGGCCGGCCGCGGAACTCTCGGTGCGCGCCCAGCTCAGCTACCTGGAGGACCGCGGGCTGATCTGAGCCCGCCGCCCGGCCGCCGCCCCGCCCGGGCGCCCGCCCGCCGCCGCTCGGCGTCGCCCGGCGACCGGGAACGCCGAAGGGCCCGCGGGAGTCGTCCCACGGGCCCTCGGCAGGTACAGCGTTCCCGGCGCGGTGCGCCCGGCGTTCCCGGTGCGCCGGCCGGCGTCAGCGCGAGCGGCGCGACAGCCGCTCGACGTCCATCAGCACCACCGCGCGCGCCTCCAGCTTGAGCCAGCCGCGGCCCGCGAAGTCGGCCAGCGCCTTGTTGACCGTCTCGCGGGAGGCGCCGACCAGCTGGGCGAGTTCCTCCTGGGTGAGGTCGTGCGCGACGTGGATGCCCTCGTCGGACGGCACCCCGAAGCGGCGGGAGAGGTCGAGCAGCGCCTTGGCGACACGGCCGGGGACATCGGAGAAGACCAGGTCCGACATCACGTCGTTGGTGCGGCGCAGTCGACGGGCGATGGCGCGCAGCAGCGCGATCGAGACCTCGGGCCGGGCGTGCAGCAGCGGCAGCAGGTCGCCGTGGCCGAGGCCGAGCAGCTTGACCTCGGTCAGTGCGGTGGCGGTGGCGGTGCGCGGGCCCGGGTCGAACAGCGACAGCTCGCCGATCATCTCGCTGGGGCCGAGCACGGCGAGCATGTTCTCGCGGCCGTCGGGCGATGCGCGGTGCAGCTTCACCTTGCCCTCGACCACGACGTAGAGCCGGTCGCCCGGGTCGCCCTCGTGGAACAGCGACTCACCGCGGGCGAGGGTCACCTCGGTCATGGAAGCCCGCAGCTCGGCAGCCTGGTCGTCGTCGAGAGCCGCAAAGAGCGCGGCGCGCCGCAGAACGTCGTCCACGAGCTTCCTCCTGCTGGTGTCTGGGCAGTGCTACTCACCACCAAGGATGACGCATGTCACTCCGATCATATGAGGAGGGGGTGACCTGCTGGACACCGTACGGGGCCATTTGTACCCATCCGTGCGGCCCGGACCTCCGCCGGACACCCGCCGACGGCCTGCCGGGCCGCCCTGCACGGCGGGCCGGAGGACGGGCCGCACGGGCCCGGCCCGGTGCCGTCGGGCCTCCCGGGGAGCCGATACCCGGATCCGCCGCCCGGAGCCACCGCAGCGCCCACCGGCTCCGGGTGGCCCCCGTGACCGGGCCCGAGCCGCCGGCAGCCGCGGTCGTGCGTACCCGCCCGCACCCGCCCGTACCCGAGATCGCCCGTCGTTTCCCGGCAGCCGCCACCGACGGCATCGGCCGGGGCCGACCTGTGTGCTGCCCGGTCGCCTCTCCCCGGTGCTCCGGAGCCTGGCCGCGGACGTCCCCGCGTCGACCGCGTGCGCCGTTCACGGGTACGCGCCGGCGTGCCACTGAGCCGGGCCCACTCGGACCGACGACCGGTCAGGCGGGGGAGGATGTGGTCGCCAACCCGTCCACCGAGGAGGCCGCACGATGAGTTCCCCGAGTTCCCCGAGTTCCCCGAGTTCCCTGCCCGTCCCGGGCCCCCTGGTCGACGTCGACTGGCTGGCCGAGCACCTGGACCACCCCGACCTGGTGGTCCTCGACGCGGGTGTCGGTGCCCACCGCGACGCCGAACTGCGGATCCCCGGCGCGCTGGCCTTCGACATCGACGGCGTGATGTCCGACCACACCAGCCCCGTACCGCACACCATGCCCGGGCCCGGCCACCTCACCGCGCACCTGCGCGCGCTCGGGATCGACGACCGCAGCACCGTCGTCGCCTACGACGGTGCCGGTGTCTACTCCAGCGCCCGGGCCTGGTGGATGCTGCGCGCGATGGGCTTCGACCGGGCCGCCGTGCTGGACGGCGGCCTGCCGGCCTGGACCGCGGCCGGGCACTCCGTGGTGCCCCGGGCCGCCGAACAACAGGCCTCTCCCGTAGGCGACTTCACTGCCAGCCCGCGCCCGGAACTCATCGTCGACAGTGCCGCGGTCCTGCGGGCACTCGCCGACGACGGCGCGGCGGTTGTCGACGCCCGCTCCCGTGAACGGTTCACCGGTGCGGCCGCCGAGCCCCGCCCGGGCCTGCGCGGCGGCCACATGCCCGGCGCGGCGAACCTGCCGTTCACCGACCTCCAGACGGACGGCCGGATGCGCCCGGCCGAGGAGCTGCGCCCGATGTTCGCCGCCGCGGCCGACGGGCGTGAACGGCTGGTTTTCAGCTGCGGTTCGGGTGTCACGGCCTGCGTCCTCGCCCTCGGCGCCGACCTGGCGGGCTACCGCGACCTCGCGGTCTACGACGGTTCGTGGAGCGAGTGGGGCCTGCCCTCCGCGCTTCCGGTGGAGCAGGGCTGACGACCCGCCCGCCGCCGCCCCGTCACCCGCCGCACCCGCCCGGTGGGGCCGGCGCTACGCCCGGGCCGCGCCCGCCTCCACCGGGCGGGTGCGCAGCAGCGCGCGGGTGGGCAGGGCGGTCGCCAGCAGGCTGAGGGCGACCGTGCCCGCCGCGAGCGGCAGGGCGGTGCCGAGCGGCACGTACGGGGCCGAGCCGGTCAGTCCGCGGGCGATCGGGACCAGGGTGATCCAGGCGATCAGGCCGCCCAGGACCAGCCCGGCGACCGCCACCAGCAGCGCCTCCCAGCGCATCATGCCGAGGATCTGGCGGCGCGTCGTCCCGACCAGCCGCAGCAGCCCGACCTCGCGGCGCCGGTCCAGTGCTGTCATCACCAGGGTGTTGGCCGAGGCGACCGCCGCGAAGCCGCCGAGGACCCCGGCCATCACGTTGTTCGCCCAGGAGTTGATCTCCATGTCCCGGTCGGCCCGGGTGGTGTAGCCGGCCGCATCGGTGACGGTCACCCCGGGCGGGCCGAACTCCGTCACCGCGGCGGCGATCGCACCGGCCACCGCGGCCCGGTCGGCACCCGGCGCGGCGGAGACCATGACCTCGGTGTCGAAGCCGCCGGTCACATGGCCGGTGAGCGCGGCCCGCGGCAGCAGCAACTGGCCGAGGCCCAGGCCGCGTTCGTAGGTCGCGACGACCGTCGGGCGGACCGTGGTGCCGTCGCCCAGCCACAGCGGGGCCCGGTCGCCGACCTTGACCCCCAGGTCGTCGGCGAGGTGCGTGTCGAGGGCCACCGTGTCGGCGGAGGCGCCGAGCGCGGCCAGCGAGCCGTCCCTGACACCGAGGTCGAGCACCTTGGGCAGCCCGGCCGGGTCACCCGAGACGCCGAGCGCCGTCGCTGAGACCAGCACGTCCCCGGAGCGGTAGAGGGCGCTGCTGCGCAGGACGCCGATGCTCGCGTCCACGCCGGGCAGCCGGGCGATCTGTCCGGCGGTGCCGGTCGGCAGGCCCGGGCCGTTCGAACCGATCACCTGGTCGGCGACCAGGCCGGCGCGCAGCTGCGCGGCGGTGACGTGCGCGACGGTGCTCTGGATGAACAGCAGCGTCCCGCAGAAGGCGGTCACCATCACGATCGGGGTGATCGCGGAGGCCAGCCGCCGGGCGTTGGCGCGGGTGTTGTCGGCGGCCAGCGACCCGGTGGCGCCGCCCGCCCGCAGTGGCAGGCCGAGGACGCCGGTGGCGAGCCTGGCCAGCAGCGGGCCGAGCAGCGCGACCGCGAGCAGGAAGCTCATCACCACGCCGAGCGCGGTGTTGGCCGCGTCCGAGCCGTTCAGTCCGGCGGCGACGGCGGCCAGCGCCACGCCGCCCGCCAGCGCGAGGAGGCCGAGGACGGTACGGACCGGGCCGGTCCGCGCCCGTTCCACCGCGGCCTCGCCGAGCGCCTGGCTCGGACGCATCCGGGCGGGCCGGCGGGAGGCGAGGTAGCCGGACGCCAGTGCCGCCAGCAGGGTGGTGCCGACCGCCACCGCGACGGGCACCGGCCCGACGCTCAGCGAGACCTCGGCGGGTACGGCGCCGCGCGAGACCAGCTGGCCGAACCACCAGCGGGCCAGGGCCAGGCCCGGCAGCACACCGAGCGCACCCGCGACCGGGGCGAGCAGCGCGGCCTCGGTGGCGATGGTGCGCCGGATCTGACGAGGCGTCGCCCCGACCGCGCGCAGCAGCGCGAACTCCCTGGCGCGCTGCCCGGTGGCGAGGGCGACCGTCCCCATCACCACGAACACGGCGGTCATCGCGGCGATCCCGCCGAAGGAACCGCCGAGCGCGACCAGCACCTCCCGGCCCTGGGCCAGCCCGGGCCGCTCGACCGAGCCGCGGGCGTCGCCGGTCAGCACCTCGGCGTCGGTGCCGACGGCCTGCTCGACCTGCCGGGCGAGTGCCGTCGCGCTGACGCCCTCGCGTGGCCGGACGGCGATGGCGTCGACCTTGCCGGGGTGCCCCGAGAGCTGCGCGGCGGCGTCGTCGGCGAACCAGGCGGTGGGCCCGCCGTCCTGGCCGGCCGCGAGCCCGGAGATCCGGTAGCTGCCGCTCGCGCCGGGCGCGACCAGGCGCACGCTGCCGCCCACGGCCAGCTGCCCGGCCTGCGCGGTGGTGGCGTCGAGGACGACCTCCCCGGCGCCGGGGGCACGGCCCTGGACGAGCGTGGAGCCCGCCGGACCGGTGATCGCGGTGGCGGCGAAGCCCCGGCCGGTCAGCGGCGGCAGGGCGGTGCCGGGCCCGGACTGGACGGGGAAGGCCGTATCGGGCACCGCCGAGGCGACCCCCGGCCGGGCGGCGATCCTCGCCACCAGCCCGGCGTCGACCCGGGCCCGTTCGGGCAGCGCGGCCTGCTCGGTGTCCCGGTCCTCGCCGCTGCCCACGGTGATCTCGGCGTTTGGTGAGGCGGCGACGAGCACCGGAGCGCCGGCGTAGCGCACCGGCGCGATGTGGGCGAGCACGCCGGTCTGCAGCAGCGTCCCGCAGGCCATGATGACCGCGGCGCCGAAGAACAGGGCGACGAAGCTGCCGGCGAAGGAGGCGGGCCGGAAACGGACGGAGGCCCGCGCGAGTCCGTTCGTCATGCCGCTGCCCCGACCTGGCCGGAGCCCGCCCGACCGGAGCCCGTCCGACCGGATCCCGAGGTGGCGGTCAGCGTGACCATCCGGTCGGCGACGGTCCGCGGATCGGGCCGCAGCAGCTCGTCGGCGAGTTCACCGTCGGCCAGGAACAGCACCCGGTCCGCGTGGGCGGCGGCCACCGGATCGTGCGTGACCATGACCACGGTCGCACCCATCTCGTCCACGGCCTGCCGCAGCAGACCGAGCACCTCGTGCGCGGTACGGGTGTCCAGCGCGCCGGTCGGCTCGTCCGCGAAGACCACCTCGGGCCGGGTGATCAACGCCCGGGCGATCGCCACCCGTTGCTGCTGCCCGCCGGAGAGCTGACCGGGACGGCGCCCACCGTGCTCCGCCAGGCCCACCCGGGCCAGCAACTCCTTGGCCAGCCGCCGGTCCTGACGGCCACCGGCCAGCCGCTGCGGCAGCAGCACGTTCTGCTGCACGGAGAGCGAGGGCAGCAGGTTGAACGACTGGAAGACGAACCCGATCCGGCTGCGGCGCAGCCGGGTCAACCGGTTCTCGCTCAGCGCGGTGATCTCCTCCCCGCCCAGCAGCACCTCACCGGAGGTGGGCCGGTCCAGCCCCGCCGCGCACTGCAGGAACGTGCTCTTCCCGGACCCGGACGGACCCATCACCGCGGTGAAACTCCCGCGCCCCAGGGCCAGATCGATGCCGCGCAACGCATGGACCGCCGAATCCCCCCGCCCGTAGCTCCGCCGCACCGCACGCAGCTCGACGGCCGGGTGCGCGGCCTGCGGACGATCGGTACGTGGGCGTTCGCGCCGCAGTGCCATGGGGACCCTTCCTCCAACGGTGGATGACGTACTCCACGCTAGAAATCGCAAGGTCGGACGACCATGGTGGCCGCAGGCGTCCCGGGGGTGGGGTTTACCCCCGCCGGGGGGCGTGCTGCGTCAGCTCGGACCCGGGGTGGCTGACGGGGCATCAGGATCTCCTCGGTGACGTGACCGCCGAAGCTAGCGAGGTCGATGACAACCGGTATCCGTACAGGTACTCAACTCGACCCGCGAACGAGTCGGCCCGGCCCGACGGCCGCCTGTGCGGTGACGGAGGCTGCTCCACCTGATTCGTCGCCGTTCGTCCGCTGCTTCGGCGTAGCCTTCGTGCATGGCAGAGAGCAAGGTCCGGAAGGCCGCGGCGACGGCCGCGCCGGCGGTGAAGGTGGCTGCGAAGCCCAGGAAGCCGGAGTCGCACCTGGCGATGGTGCGGCGGGCCCGGAAGATCAACCGGGCGCTGGCGGAGCTGTACCCGTACGCGCACCCCGAGCTGGACTTCGAGTCGCCGTTCGAGCTGCTGGTGGCCACCGTGCTGTCCGCGCAGACCACGGACCTGCGGGTGAACCAGACGACGCCCGCGCTGTTCGCGGCCTACCCGACCCCGGAGGACATGGCGGCGGCGGACCCGGAGAAGCTGGAGGAGATCATCCGGCCGACCGGTTTCTTCCGCGCCAAGGCGAAGTCCCTGATCGGGCTGTCGACGGCGCTGCGGGACCGCTTCGACGGCGAGGTCCCCGGGCGCCTCGCGGACCTGGTGACCCTGCCGGGTGTCGGCCGCAAGACCGCCAACGTGGTGCTCGGCAACGCCTTCGGCGTCCCGGGCATCACCGTGGACACCCACTTCGGCCGGCTGGCCCGCCGTTTCGGCTGGACCACCGACGAGGACCCGGAGAAGGTCGAGGCGGCGGTCGCCGAGATCTTCCCCAAGTCGGAGTGGACGATGCTCTCGCACCGGGTGGTCTTCCACGGCCGCCGGGTCTGCCACTCCCGCAAGCCGGCCTGCGGCGCCTGCCCCATCGCCCCGCTCTGCCCCTCGTACGGCACGGGCGAGACGGACCCGGAGAAGGCCGCCAAGCTGCTCAAGTACGAGCTGGGCGGCCAGCCGGGCCAGCGGCTGCGCCCGCCGGCCGACTACCCCGGCCGGGCCGCACCCGCAGCCGGCACCGGGACCGGGACGGCGACCGCCGACACCGACGCGGCGGACACCGAAATCGTTGGAACGGACGGGGTGGCATGACGGGGGCGATCGATCCGGACGGACTGCCGGACTGGCTGGTGCCGGTCAGGGCCGCGGCCGAGCGGGTGCTGCCCGAGCAGCTGAGCCGCTTCCTGCCGCCGCCGGAGGGCGGGCGGCCGTCGGCGGTCCTGATGCTGTTCGGCGAGGGGCCGCTCGGGCCGGACCTGCTGCTGATCGAGCGGGCCCGTTCGCTGCGGTCGCACGCGGGGCAGCCCTCGTTCCCGGGCGGCGCGCTCGACCCGGAGGACGGTGACCCGGACGGTCCCGGGCCGGTGCGGGCCGCGCTGCGGGAGGCGGCCGAGGAGACCGGGCTCGACCCGTCCGGGGTGCAGGTCTTCGCGACCCTGCCGTCGCTGTTCATCCCGGTGAGCAACTTCGTGGTGACGCCGGTGCTGGGCTGGTGGCGGCGGGAGAGCCCGGTCGCACCGGTGGACCTGGCCGAGACCGGCGCGGTCTTCCGGGTACCGCTGGCCGAGCTCACCGACCCCGCGAACCGGGCCCGGCTCCGGCACCCCTCGGGCTTCACCGGGCCGGTCTTCGATGTGGCCGGGCGCCTGGTCTGGGGGTTCACAGCCGGGGTGATCGACCGGGTGCTGCACTACAGCGGCCTGGCACTGCCGTGGGACACCTCGCGGACCATCGCACTGTCGGACGACGCACTCGGCCTCGCCACCCGCGGCCTGAGCGGCGAACGCGGCTGAGCCGTCCGCCGCTCCCCGGCCCGCCGGGCCCGCCCATGCGCGGGACCCGCCGGACCCGGCCGTCGATCGGACGCCGGGGCGGCTACCGGTCGCCGGTCAGCGCGTAGAGGGTGTTCGGTACCTGCCGGATGACCGACACGGTCCCGTAGACGTGGTCGTTGTCATCGTCGTAGTTGTAGTCCCGGGTGACCGAGCTGACCACCGACGACGCCACCCCGGCGACCAGGAACAGCACCAGCAGGGCCTTCCCCCCGCCGCTCATCAGCAGCGGCCGGGTCGCCGACACCGCCCCCGGCCCCTTGACCGGGCCCCCGATCCCACCCGCCGCACCAGCCCCACCCGCCATTCCCGCCCCGCCGGCCGCACCGGCCCCGCCGGCCGCACCCGCCGCAGCAGCCCCCCAGGCCGCCCCAGGCCCCCCGACGCCACCGGCTCCGCCCCCCGGGGCGCCGGTGGCCCCCGCAGCCCCCGTACCGGCCGCTGCAGCCCCCGTACCGGCGGCCGTGGCACCCGTACCGGCCCCGGGCGCGCCCTCCCGGTCCGGCCGGCCGGGGGCCGGCGGCACCGGCGGCAGTGGCGGCTCGGCCACCGCCTGCGGGTCGCCGAACAGCCGCTTCGGGTACGCCGGGGTGAGCATCAGCAGGTACGCCGAGAACCGCATCCGGTACCGCAGCACCGCCGCCGTCGCCTCGAACAGCGGCCGCGGCATCCGCCCCAGCACCAGCACCACCAGCCAGCTGAAGAACGCCAGCACCCACCACCCGGTCACCAGCAGGTTCTGCACGATGGCGGCCGGGATCATCAGGATCAGCCGGAAGAACACCGCCGGCCGGTTCAGCAGCCCGGGGCGTACCTCGATCCGCACGGGGTAGTCGTCCGCCTGGAGCCGGAACGGCGGGTACCGGTCGACCAGCAGCATCAGGTAGCCCTCGACCCGCGTGTCGTACGCGACGTAGGAGGCCAGGTAGCTCGCCGCGAAGTCGGGCAGCCGGCCGAGCGCGAGCGCTCCGAACCAGCCGATCACCACGACCACGAAGGCGGCAATGCTCAGCAGCCAGACCACGATCAGCTGCGGGATGGCCAGCAGTGCACGCAGGAACACGGTGATCCGGCTCTGCGGACCCGGTTCGGGGATGTCGAGCGGGGGCAGCCACTCGGCCTCCACTGCGGTACTGGCATCCCACATTCCTGCCTCCCGGGCCGGTCGTCCGCGCTGGTGGTGAGGGTGTTCCGATCAGACGTTTCCAGTGCTCCGGGCACCGTGCCCGCCGGGTGGACCGAGTGAGCGACCGGGAAGGACCGGGCAGGACTGTGCCCACCAGCCGCCGGGGACATGGGAGGGTATCCGGGTGAACGTCCTGGATCTGCTGCTGATCGCCGCCGCCGTGGGCTTCGCCGTGTCCGGCTACCGGCAGGGCTTCGTGGTCGGTGTGCTGTCCGTGCTCGGATTCCTCGGCGGCGGCCTGATCGCGGTGCAGCTGCTGCCCCTGCTGCTGAGGCACATCGGGCCTGGCACCACCGCGTCGGTGGTCGCGGTCGTGGTGGTGATCGTGCTGGCGGCGATCGGGCAGGCCGTCACCACGCACTTCGGCTGGAAGCTGCGCGGCCACATCGGCAGACGGCGGGCCCGGACCCTGGACGCGATCGGCGGCTCGGTGGTCAACGTGATCTCGATGCTGCTGGTGGCCTGGCTGATCGGCTCCGCGCTGGCGGGGACCTCGCTGCCGACCGTCTCCAAGCAGGTCCGCACCTCGGCGGTGCTGGGCGGGGTCCAGGACGTCCTGCCCGACGACGCGCCGAACTGGTTCTCCGACTTCAGCAAGGAACTGGCCCGCAGCGGCTTCCCCCAGGTCTTCAACCCGTTCGAGCACGAGCCGATCACCGAGGTGGAGGCCCCCGACCCGGCGCTGGCCGGCAGCGCCGCCGTCCAGCGGGCCCGGCCGAGCCTGGTCAAGGTGGTCGGCACGGCCACGGCCTGCGGCAAGACCCTGGAGGGCAGCGGCTTCGTGTTCGCCCCGCACCGGGTGATGACCAATGCCCACGTGGTCGGCGGGGTCGAGGAGCCGACCGTGCAGATCGGCGGCGCCGGCCAGCTCTACGACGCCACCGTGGTCCGCTACGACTGGCAGCGCGACATCGCCGTCCTCGACGTCCCCAAGCTGAACGCCCCCGCGCTCACCTTCGCCGGTGAGGCCAGGACCAACGACAGCGCCATCGTGGCCGGTTTCCCGGAGAACGGCGCCTTCAACGTCCAGCCGGCCAGGATCCGCGGCCGGATCCAGGCCAACGGACCGGACATCTACCACCGCGGCCAGGTGGTCCGCGACGTGTACTCGATCCGTTCGCTGGTCCGCCAGGGCAACAGCGGCGGCCCGCTGCTGACCCCGGACGGCCAGGTGTACGGGGTGGTCTTCGCCAAGTCGTTGGACAGCTCCGACACGGGGTACGTGCTCACCGCGGCCGAGGTCCGGGACGACGCGGTGGCGGGTGCCACCGCGACGGCCAGGGTGGACACCGAGGGATGCGCGCTCTGACGGACCCGGCGGGCCGGGCCCGGCTGGTGGCGTCACCCCGCGCTCACCCGTCCCGCGCACCGCGCCGCGGTACCGGGGTGTCGACGGCGCGGGACCGGGCGGTCCGGCGGGAGGGTGGAGAGCCGACATGATGGGTCACTCGCACGCGGTCAGCGGCGCACTGCTCTACGCGGCCTCGGCGCCGTTCCTGCCGCCGCTGCTACTCGGCACCGAGCTGCGGCCGGCCGACATCCTGATGGGCACCGTGCTCTGCGCGGGCGCGGCACTGCTGCCCGACCTGGACCACCACGACGGCACCATCGCCCACTTCCTGGGGCCGGTGTCCCGGCTGCTCTGCCGCCTGGTGGGGTGGCTCTCGGGCGGGCACCGGCACGCCACCCACTCACTGCTGTTCGTCGCGCTGACGGGCGCCGGCGCCTGGGCGGGGATCACCTACCTGGGCCGGAACTTCACCCTCGGCCTGACCTTCGTCCTGCTGGCCCTGGCGATCCGGGCGCTACGGCTGCACCCGCCAGGCGACGGCCCGACGGCGTGGATCACCACCATGGGCCTGGCCGCCCTCGGGACGGCCGCCCTGGACCGGTGGATGCCGAGCGCGCCGGGCTGGCTGCCGTACGCGGTGGCACTGGGGACCCTGGCACACCTGCTCGGGGACTGTCTGACCAAGCAGGGCGCCCCGCTGCTGTGGCCGCACCGGGAGCGCTACGAACTGGTCCTGATCAAGCGCACCGGCAACGGCGTGGAGACCAAGGTCCTGGTCCCGGTGATGACGGCCGCCACCTTCGTGCTGCTCTGGTACACGGCGCTCTCCCCGGCCGTGCTCGGCCGGCCGGCCCACTGACCAGCCCGCTGACCGGCCCGCTGACCGGCCCGCTGACCGGACCGCCCGGCGGGCCGACCGGGGTCAGGCCTCGCGCCGCAGCCGAGCGCCCACCCAGCGGGCGCGGCGCCCCAGGATGCGCGGGATGCCCATCCGGTGCGCCCCGGCCCGCGGGGGCCTGCCGGCGCCTTCGTAGGGCCACTCGGGCGCGTGCTCCCGCTCGCCGCGCTGGGGGGACCGGTCGGACTGGCTCTGCGAGCTGCTGCCGGTCCGGTGACGGCGCGCGGCGGGCTCGCGATCGGGCATCCAGGTCATACCTGATGAATGCCCCTGGGCCGAGCGGAGTAATCGCATCCAACCGGGCATCTGTCATGTGCGATTGTCATATGAATCTGCGTCAGCTCGGCATCGGACCACTTCGGACCCGACTCCGGACCCGACTCCGAGCCCGCCCCGGACCCGGTCCGGACCGCCGGTCCGGAGCTCAGTCCTTGTGCTGCCCCAGCCAGTTGACGAGTTCCGCGGTGAACTCCTCCGGCACCTCCTCGTGCGGGAAGTGCCCGACCCCGGGCAGCAGCCGCCAGCGGTACGGCGCCTCGACGTACTCGCCCGCGCCGAGCGCGGTCTGGGCCAGCAGCACCGGGTCCGCGGCGCCCTGGACGTGCAGGGTGGGCGCGGTGATCGGCTTCTTCATCCGGCGGGCGAACTGGATGCCGTCCGGGCGGGCCATCGAGCGCATCAGCCAGCGGTACGGCTCGATCGAGCAGTGCGCGGTGCTGGGGATCTGGATCGCCTTCCGGTAGGCCGTCACGGCCTCCCGATCCAGCTGGCTCGGCCCGGTCCAGGCGTTCAGGTACCGGCCCACCAGGGCGCCGTCGTCCGCGACCAGCTGCCGTTCCGGGATCCACGGGCGCTGGAAGCCCAGCACGTGCTCGAAGGCGGCGATCTGGCGACGGTCCGTCAGCAGCGCCCGGCGCAGGTGGCGGGGGTGGGCGGCGGAGACCGCGGTCAGGCTCCTGATCACGGACGGGCGCATCACGGCGGCGACCCAGGCCAGCGTGCCGCCGGTGGCGTGGCCGACCAGGTGCGCCCGCCGCTCGCCGAGCGAGCGGATCACGCCGGTGATGTCCAGCGCCAGGTTGGCCGGGTCGTAGCCGCGCGGGGTGCGGTCGCTGCCGCCCATACCGCGGAGGTCGAGCGCCACCGCCCGGTAGCCGGCCTCGGCCAGCGCGGTCAGCTGGTGCCGCCAGGCCCACCAGTACTGCGGCCAGCCGTGCACCAGCAGCACCAGCGGCCCCTCGCCGATCTCGGCGATGTGGAAGCGGGCGCCGTTCGCGGCCAGATCGCGGTGGATCCACGGTCCGGCCGAGCGGACGTCCCACCCGGCCTCGGCGGGCCGGGGAGTGACGGGCGGCGGCGTGGGAACGGGCTTCTGGTCCAGCGGCATACGGAGAGCCTGTCATACCCGCGCCACGGACACGTCCCCGGCACTCTTCCCGGCGTCCTCCGTCCGTCCCCCCGCTGCCCACTCGGACTGTTACGGGATGCGGCCCAGGGCCCGGTCGATCTCCTCCTTGGTCGCGGGCCGCGGCCGGGCGTTCTTCAGCACGTCCGCCGTGGCCTGCGCACCCTCGATGGTGCGGTGCGGCTTCTCGATCTTCTTGAACGAGCGCATCGCCAGCAGCCCGAGCAGCGCGGCCAGCACCAGGTACGCTCCGCCGACGATCAGGAAGGACCAGCCCAGCGTCAGCCCGAGCGCCTGCAGCCCGTACGCGGCGGCGAAACTCAGCATCGGGATGGCGGCCAGCGCCACCACGCCCGCCACCGAGATCGAGACGCCGCCGGTGACGCCGCGCTTGACGTCCGCCCGGATCTCCGCCTTCGCGAGCGCGATCTCGTCGTGCACCAGGGCGGACAGATCGGCGGTGGCCGCGGCGAACAGCTGCCCGACCGAACGCTCACCGTCGTAGGGGGCCCGGCCGTTGCCTGGGTCTGCGGCTCCTGCGGCCATCAGCTGTTCTCCTTTGCGCGGCTACTCACTCGATCGACAGCTCAGCATCATGCCTCTACCGGTCAGTCAGGCACCACTCCGGGGCCGCTCAGGGGGGACGGCGCGTCGCCCCGTCGGCAGTCGCTCGCCCCGGCCGGAGCGTTCCACCCGGGCCCGAGACTCCCGCCCGGGCCGGAGCGGTGAACCGGCGTCAGCCTGTCTGCTGGTAGACATCGGGGATCCCGTCCCCGTCGGAGTCGCGGTTCTCGTCCTCGAACAGCTGCCGGTAGTGCCGGTTGCGCAGCTTGAGCAGCACGGTCGCGGTCACCGCGCAGAGCAGCGAGCCGACCAGGACGGCCGTCTTGGAACGGTCCGCGAGTGCCAGGTCGTCAGGGAAGGCCAGCTCGCTGATCAGCAGGGAGACCGTGAAGCCGATGCCGGCCAGGGTCGACACCGCGAACATGTCGGCCCACTTCAGCTGCGGATTCAGCTCGGCCCGGGTGAACCGGGCGGCCAGCCAGGTGCCGCCGAAGATGCCGACGGTCTTGCCGACCAGCAGCCCCAGCACGATGCCGAGCGGCGCCGCCTGCGTGAACACCTCGCGCAGCGTCGGTCCGGAGACCACCACACCGGCCGCGAACAGCGCGAACACCGGCACCGCGAACCCGGCCGAGAGCGGCCGGACCAGATGCTCGATGTGCTCGCCGGGGGACTCCTTCTCGTCCCCCTCGGTGTGGCAGCGCAGGATCAGCCCCATCGCCACGCCCGAGACCGTCGCGTGCACACCGCTCTCGTGCATCAGCGCCCAGATCACCAGCGCCAGCGGGACGAACAGGTACCAGCCGTGCACCCCGCGCCGGTGCAGGAACCAGAACAGCACCAGACCCGCGAGCGACAGCCCGAGCGCCCAGAACTTGATCCCCGAGCTGTAGAACACGGCGATGATCAGGATGGCGATCAGGTCGTCCACCACCGCCAGCGTGAGCAGGAACGCCCGCAGGGCGGAGGGCAGGTGACTGCTCACCACGGCCAACACCCCGAGCGCGAAGGCGATGTCGGTGGCGGTCGGGATCGCCCAGCCCGCAGGATGCCCGCCGGGCCCGCTGTTGGCCACCGCGTAGACGATCGCCGGCAGCGCCACACCGCACAGCGCCGCCACCACCGGCAGCGCGGCGGCGCTCGGGCTGCGCAGCTCACCGGCCACGAACTCGCGCTTGAGCTCGATCCCGGCGACGAAGAAGAAGATGGTCAGCAGCCCGTCGTTGGCCCAGGTCTCCAGGCTGAGGTCCAGGTGCAGCGGTGTCGAGGGTCCGATGGTGTAGTCCGACACCGTCTCGTACGCGTGCGGCCACACGTTCGCCCAGATGAGTGCGACCACCGCGGCGGCCAGGAGGAGGATGCCGCCGACGGTCTCGGTGCGGAGCGCGGCGGTGATGAACCGCCGCTCGGGCAACGGGAGCAGACCGAGGAACTGGCGGCGCCCGCCGGTCCCGGACGAGGACGACGAGGGCGGCGGCGTGGGCTGCGGTGGCGACGGCGTGGCCACGGGTGAGGACCTCCTGAAGGCGGCGGATGGATACACCGGTGGTGCAGTGCCGACCAGACTTCCCGGCGCGCCTCAGAGACCTTTGATGTTTTGTTGACAGTCTACGGGGCTGGTCGTCGTGCTATCCGATTCGTCCTATTTTATGCCGACCCTTGTGCGGTGCCGCTCGCGCGTGCCGCGTCGGCCAGGGGCCGGGTATGCCGGTCGCATACGTGGGTCGGGTGCGGTGGTCGGGTGCGATGGTTGGACGATCCTTCGGATGCGGACCGGCCTTCCACCCGAACGGACTCGGCCGGATGCAGGACCCGGTGCCGGTCCCTAGCGTCGGGGACAACCGCTGCCCGACCACGGGCGGCCCGCTCCCGTACGGAGGAACCCCATGCACAGCCAGGAGACCGAGCCGATACGGACGGAGGGCGAGGGCTGGACGGGCGGCGATGATGCCCAGAGCGCCCCGCCCCTGTTACCCCAACCGACCCGGACCGTCCCGGCCCCCGCAGGGGCCAGCGCCGTCGCGCCCGGACCCGCCGACGAACTCGCCCCCGACCTCGTGCGCCGCCTGCGCCCCCTGCTCGCCGCGGTCTCCCCGAGCGGCGGCATCGCCCTCGCCGTGATCAGAGGCGGCGAACGCACGGTGTCCTGCCGCGGCTACGCCGACCGGGCAGCCGAACGCCCGGTCCGCGCGGACACCCGGTTCGAGCTCGGGTCGGTCACCAAGACCTTCACCGCGCTGCTGCTCGCCGACATGGTCGCCCGCGGCGAAGTGCGCTACGACGACCCGATCGACCGCTACCTGCCGGCCGGCTCCGTTCCCGGGTACCCGCACGAGCGGCCGATCACTCTGATCCACCTCGCCACCCACACCTCCGGGCTGCCGAGACTGCCCGGCGGGTTGGTGCCCGCGGCCGTACCGCGCTGGTTCACCGATCCGTACGCCACCTTCAGCGCGGCGCACCTACTGCGCGCGCTGCCGCGAACGCCCGTCCGCGGCACCCCCGGCGCCCAGGTGCGGTACTCCAACCTCGGCACCGGACTGCTCGGCCTGGTCCTGGCGAACGCCGCCGGGCAGCGCTACCAGGATCTGCTCCGCAGCCGGATCTGCGGCCCGCTCGGCCTGATCGACACCTCCTGCGGAACCGGAGGGGAGGAGGTCACCAGTTACCGGCGCGGACGCAACCTGCCCTCCTTCCGCATCCCCGCACTGCCGGGCGCCGCCGCTCTGCGCTCCACCGCGGACGACATGCTCCGGTACCTCCAGGCACACCTGGCGGTCGACGTCGTACCCATCCCCGAACGCGGCGGCGCCGCGACCAGCCTGCGGGCCGCCCTCAAGGACGTCTGCCTCCCCCGGGTGGCCCGCCGCCGCTCCGGGCCACGGATCTGCCTGACCTGGGATCAGCGGCAGCTCGCGGAGGGCGAACTGTTCTACAGCGCGGGCTCGACCCGCACCTGCTCCACGTTCGCGGGCTTCGACCGGACGGCGCAGGTGGGGCTGGTGGCGATGGCGAACACCCACCCGTCCTCGCGGCGGAAGTTCACCCAGGCGGCCTACCAGGCACTCCTGGGGCTGGCGGACGAGCAGCGCTGACGGTTGTTGACCGGCGCTGGCCGTTCGGTCCGCCGGTCCGTCGGCCCGTCGGCCCGCTGGTCCACTGGCGCGTCGGACGCGGTGCTCGGCGGGTCGGGCGAGGGGGACAGCGCGGAGACGTGCGTGGCCCGCTCCGGGACTCGGAGCGGGCCACACACGGTGATCGGGGCCGGGCAGGACCGGATCAGCTCTCGCTGTCGCCGCCCGTGGGCAGCTGGGCCTGGATCAGGTTCATCACCGAGGAGTCGGCCAGCGTGGTGGTGTCGCCCACCTCACGGCCCTCGGCGATGTCGCGGAGCAGACGGCGCATGATCTTGCCGGAACGGGTCTTCGGCAGCTCGCTGACGACCTTGATCTGCTTGGGCTTGGCGATCGGGCCCAGGGTGCGGCCGACGTGGTCACGCAGCTCGGCGATGAGCTCGGGGCTGTCGGTGGCGGTGGAGCGCAGGATGACGAACGCGACGATGGCCTGGCCGGTGGTGGCGTCGGTGGCGCCGACGACCGCGGACTCCGCGACGGCGGGGTGGCCGACCAGCGCGGACTCCACCTCGGTGGTGGAGATGTTGTGGCCCGAGACCAGCATGACGTCGTCGACCCGGCCGAGCAGCCAGATGTCGCCGTCCTCGTCCTTCTTTGCACCGTCGCCGGCGAAGTAGCGGCCGGCGAAGCGGGACCAGTAGGTGTCGATGTAGCGCTGGTCGTCGCCCCAGATGGTGCGCAGCATGGAGGGCCACGGCTCGGTGAGGACCAGGTAGCCGCCGGAGCCGTTGGGGACCTCGTTGGCCTCGTCGTCGACGACGGTGGCGCTGATGCCGGGCAGGGCGCGCTGGGCGGAGCCGGGCTTGGTGTGGGTGACGCCGGGCAGCGGGCTGATCATCATGGCGCCGGTCTCGGTCTGCCACCAGGTGTCGACGATCGGGGTCTTGCCGGCGCCGATGTGCTCGCGGTACCAGACCCACGCCTCGGGGTTGATCGGCTCGCCGACGCTGCCCAGCACGCGCAGCGACGACAGGTCGAACTTGGCGGGGATGTCGTCGCCCCACTTCATGAAGGTGCGGATCGCGGTGGGCGCGGTGTAGAGGATGCTGACGCCGTACTTCTGGACGATCTCCCAGAAGCGGCCCTGGTGCGGGGTGTCCGGGGTGCCCTCGTAGATGACCTGGGTGGCGCCGTTGGCCAGGGGGCCGTAGACGATGTACGAGTGGCCCGTGACCCAGCCGATGTCGGCGGTGCACCAGTAGACGTCCGTCTCGGGCTTGAGGTCGAAGACGGCGTGGTGGGTGTAGGCGGCCTGGGTGAGGTAGCCGCCGGACGTGTGCAGGATGCCCTTGGGCTTTCCGGTGGTACCGGAGGTGTAGAGGATGAACAGCGGGTGCTCGGCGTCGAGCGGCTCGGGGTTGTGCTCCGCGCTCTGGCTGTCCACCAGGTCGTGCCACCACACGTCGCGGCCCTCGGTGAAGGGGGTGTCCTGGCCGGTGCGGCGCACCACCAGGACGTGCTCGACGCCGTCGACCTTGGTCAGGGCCTCGTCGATGGCGGGCTTGAGCGCGCTCGGCTTGCCGCGGCGGTAGCCGCCGTCGGCGGTGATGACGAGCTTGGCGTCGGCGTCCTGGATCCGGGAGGCGACGGCGTCGGCGGAGAAACCGCCGAACACGACGGAGTGGGTGGCGCCGATGCGGGCGCAGGCGAGCATCGCGATGACGGCTTCGGGGATCATCGGGAGGTAGACGGCGACGCGGTCGCCGGCGGTGACGCCGAGGTGGAGCAGCGCGTTGGCGGCGCGGGAGACCTCGTCCTTGAGCTGGGCGTAGGTGAGGGCGCGGGAGTCGCCGGGCTCTCCCTCGAAGTGGATCGCCACCCGGTCGCCGTGGCCGGCCTCGACGTGGCGGTCGACGCAGTTGTACGCGACGTTGAGCTTGCCGTCGGCGAACCACTTCGCGAACGGCGGGTTCGACCAGTCCAGGGTCTCGGTCGGCTCGACGGCCCAGTCGAGTCGACGGGCCTGCTCTGCCCAGAACCCGAGCCGGTCCTCGGAAGCCTGCGCGTACGCGGCAGCGGTCACGTTCGCGGCCGCGGCGAGCTCCGCCGGCGGCGCGAAACGGCGGTCCTCCTTGAGCAGGTTCGCCAGACTCTCGTTGCTCAACGCGTACTCCTCATCGAGTTCTCTTCTTCAGGGCATCCCTGCGGAGGGATTGTCCCTTGTGTCCCAGCGCACAGCTCACCAGGCGAACGGGTCTGTTGACAAGAGGAGATTCCGAGAATTGGTGTAGACCTTTTTCCGTAAGATCTGCCGCGTCGGCGCCCGGCCGGCCCCGGGCGGGCGGGGAGGGGCAGGTGTGCGGCGGTGCAAGGCGCCTGGGGGCCCTGCCGCAACCAGATCTGACGATCAATCGGCTCAAGGCCTTGGAGAGCGCATTTTCGGGTACCTCACTGGTAAGTCGTGCCAGTAGCAGTTCCAGAGGTGGTCAGGACCTCGTGGAGCACGGCGGGCCCACCGCTTCCGAGGCGGCCCGCGTCTCAGCCCTCCCTCCTTCCTCCGGGGGTCGAGCCATGCCCGAAACACCTGCCATCCCTCCCCTCCTTCCCCTCCTGCCCCGCGCCGGCGACTTCGCGGCGGTCCGGATGAAGGGCGGCGTCGGCCGCCTCATCCGGGTCGGCCAGTGGCTGAACGGCGACGGGTTCGCCGACTTCGAGCACGCCTTCGTCCTCGTCGACGACGACCAACTGGTCGAGGCCCAGCCCGGAGGCGCTCAGCTGCTGCCGCTCAGCGCCTACCAGGACCACCCGATCCTGTGGTCGACCGGCATCGTCCCGTTGACCGACGGGCAACGGGCGGCGATCGTCACCGCCGCACGCGGCTACCTGGGTGTCCCGTACAGCTTCGCGGACTACGCGGCGCTTGCGACCCACCGCTTCCACCTGCCCATCAGTCCGCTGGTGAAGGGCTATGTGGCGTCGACCAAGCACATGATCTGTTCGCAACTGGTCGACCAGTGCTACCAGGACGCCGGGGTCCGGCTGTTCGCCGATGGGCGGTGGCCGGGTTACGTCACGCCCGCCGATCTGGTCAACCGTCTGCTGGGCCACACCTCCTGACCGTCCTCTGAACTGGGAGCTGCTGCTGCCGGGGGTGGCGGCTACGGCCGGTGCCGGCTCTCCGGCCGGTGCTTCCGGCAGCCGGTTGGGCCGCCGGAAACCGCCTCTGCCGGCTGCGGCGTCCACCGGCTGCAGCCTCGCCCGGATGTTGCTGAGCTCGGATGTCGCTTTCGTGTCGCGCTGCCGACCGGGCCGCGGTGGTCCGGCCGGCCGCGCCGCACGCATTCCGGGCGTACACCGGTGGCGCCGGCGCCTAGGCGGCGAGCTCCTGCTCCGCCTGGCCGTCCGGGCCGTCCTGCCCCTCGGGGAGCCCGGCCGGGCCGGCGGAGACCGGGACGAACCGGCCGCTGTCCTGATCCAGGACGTAGGCCTGCGCGGTGGCGAAGTCGAAGTACATCCCGACCAGGCGCAGTTCCCCCGAGGCCACCCGGCGCTCGACCGCCGGGTTGGCGAGCAGCTGGTCGAGCTGCTGCACCACGTTGGTGATGCAGAGCTGCTCGACCGTGTCCACGACGGGGCGCCCTTCGAACTCGGCCGGGACCCGGCGCAGCCGGGCCAGCGAGCCGCGTCCGTTGCGCAGCCACCGGGTCAGCGCGGTGGGCGGTCCGGGCTGCTCGTGGACGCCGTCCAGCAGTGCCTTCATCGCCCCGCAGCCGGAGTGCCCGCACACCGTGATGGACCCGACCTCCAGGACCTCGACGGCGTACTGGACCGCGGCCGCCACGGAGTCGTCCGCCGCGCCCGGCTCGTGCGGTGCCGGCACGAGATTGCCGACATTGCGGACCGTGAACAGGTCTCCCGGGCCACTGTTGGTGATCATGCTGGTCACCATCCGGGAGTCGGCGCAGGTCAGGAAGAGCTGCGACGGTGTCTGGCCGTCGCGCGCGAGCCGCGCCAGTTCCTTCCGGACCAGGGGGGCGGTGTGCTGCTGGAACCCGCGTACCCCGTCGAGCAGCCGGCCGTGCGGATCGTCGGAGCCCTGCTCGATGCAGTGATGGCCGACCCAGGGCGTCCACGCCCGGCAGCGGTGCGGACCGGTCGAGCTTCCGGAGCGCAGGGTGCCGTCGGGATCGAGGACCTCGCCCTCCTGCCGCTTCGTCAGTATCGCGACCCGGCCGCCGGTGGCCTGGTGGCCCGCCCGCCAGACGTGGAGCGCTTCGTAGGCGGCGTGGTCGAGGAAGGAACCGTCGTGGCAGACCGTGACCGAGGATCCGACCGGGATCCGCGCCAGCGCCCGGCTCAGCTTGGGCACGGCGGCGAACGTCAGCGGGCCGTGGGTGCGGACCGCGTACGACCCGTCGGCCTCGGCCACCACGTCGACGTGTGCCCGGGTCAGCCGGTACAGGGCGAGCAGCGCGGCGACCGCGCCGCCGATGGTGACGCCGAGGGGCACCCCCAGCAGGACCACGCCGAGCACCGTCGCCAGATAGACCGGGAACTCGCGGTGCCGGTGCACCCGGCGGATGTGCGCGAAGCTGACCATCTGCACGCCGACCACTAGCACCAGCGCGGCCAGCGCCGCGAGCGGGATGTGCCGGAGCCCGCCGGTCAGCGCCACCGCGGCGAGCAGTACCCAGCAACCGTGCAGGACGGTGGACATCCGGGTGGCCGCCCCGGCCTGGATGTTGGCCGTACTGCGCACGGCTCCGCCGGCCACCGGAAGACCGCCGAGCAGGCCGGACAGCAGATTGGCGGCTCCCTGGCCGCGCAGCTCTCGATCGAGGTCGCTGCTGCTGTGCGACATCCGGTCCACCGCGACGGCGGAGAGCAGCGATTCGACGCTCGCGACCGCGGTGACCGTCAGGACCGCGGCGACCAGGGCGGGCCACTGCTGGGCCAGCAGCGATGCGGGCGGCATAGAGGCGAGTACGTGGTGGTCCCACTCGGGCAGCTCGACCCGGGCCAGCCGCAGGCCCGCGAAGACGGCGAGCGCGGTGGCCGCGGCGACGGCGGCCAGGGCGGCGGGGATCTTGGCCAGGCGTCCGCCGAGCTCGCCGGCTCGCCCGGGGAGCCGGTCGAGCCGGGGCCAGCCGAAGAGCACGGCGATCGAGACCAGACCGACCGCGAGGGCGGGCAGGTGCGGGCCGGCCAGCTGGGCCGGCAGCGCCACCAGGTTGGCGGCCGTGGAGCTCTGCGGTGAACCGCCGAGGACGACGTGCAGCTGGGCGAGGGCGATGGTGAGGCCGACCCCGGCGAGCATGCCGTGCACGATGGCCGGGGAGACCGCGAGGGCCGCCCGGGCGACCCGCAGCGAGCCGAGCAGCAGCTGGAGCAGCCCGGCGGCGACGGTCACGGCGCAGGCGATCTGCCAGCCGTACTGGGCGAGCAGTCCGGCGGTGACCACCGTCAGTGCCGCGGAGGGGCCGCTCACCTGGAGCGGGGTGCCGCCCAGCAGGCCGACGACGAGCCCGCCGACGGCGGCGGACACCAGGCCCGCGGTGAGCGGCGCCCCGGTGGCCAGTGCGATGCCGAGGGAGAACGGGACCGCGATCAGGAAGACCGCGAGCGAGGCGGGCACATCGCGCAGCAGCTGTGCGCGGCGCGCTCCGGGCGGGGGCGGCCCGGTCGGTGCCGACGGCGGTGCGTGGTCGGTCGTGTCCGAGGGGGTGGGGGCGCTGGAGATGTCGAGGGTCATGGTCTTCCCGTCTGTCCGGGGAACGAACGCAGTCAGGTCCGGCGGTGGAACTCGGGGTCGGAGTGGCTGTCGTGGGTCGCGACGGTACGGCGGGATGGCTTGGGCGCAGCAGCGGTGAGTCTCCGTGGGCGGCCCGCGACCATCAAGAGTCGGTAAACTGAGAGTAATGAAACCTTTGCACAGCGTACAGTCGAACGGAAGGTCGGTCCCCGGCATTCACTCCTATGAGTGGTGCGCGAACCGGCCGGGAACTCAGGGGTCGGCAACGGCCGGTGGCGCCCCGCCCCCGGGGTGCCACCGGCCGTCGTCCGTGGGGGATCCGGCGTCAGGCGCGGGCTGACGCGGCGGCGTCGGCTCCGTCCGCCGAGAGCACGAATCCCTTGTCCACCTGGGCGGCGAGATCGATGCCGACCTTCGCGTTGCCCCAGCTCTCCGCGTTGCGGAGGTGGAAGTGGACGGCCTGGGCGGTGTACCGCTCGGGATCGCGCCGCTCGTGGGTGGCGTCCGCCTCGGCCCGCAGCCGTTCCAGGATCGCGCGGTTGGCCGGCTCCAGGCTCTGCAGTGCCGGTTCCTCGCCCCGCTCCAGGCGGCGGACCCAGTCGGACTGCCCGAAGGAGGTGAGCAGGTCGTCGCCGACCTCGCGTCGCAGGTACGCCAGGTCGTCCGGGTGCTGCACCTTGTTCCCCACCACGCGCAGCCGGACGCCGAAGTCCTGCGCGTACTCCTTGTACTGGCGGTAGACGGAGATGCCCTTGCGGGTCGGCTCGGCCACCAGGAAGGTCAGGTCGAACCGGGTGAACAGGCCGGAGGCGAAGGAGTCCGACCCCGCGGTCATGTCCGTCACGATGTACTCGTCCTGACCGTCGATCAGGTGGTTGAGCAGGAGCTCGACCGCGCCGACCTTCGAGTGGTAGCAGGCCACGCCGAGGTCCTCCTCGGTGAAGGCGCCGGTGGCCAGCAGTCGGACCGAGCCCTCGTCGAGCGCGACCGGCCGGGCGCACGCCGCGTAGACCGGGTTCTCCTCGACGATCCGCAGCAGCCGCGAACCGCGGCCGGGCGGCGTGGTCTTGATCATCTCGTCGGCCGACCCGATCAGCGGGTTGCTGCCGCGCAGGTACTCCTTGATCTGCGGGAGGTGGGCGCCGAGCGACGGGAGTTCCGCCGCCTGGGCGTCCGTCAGGCCGAGTGCCGGGCCGAGATGTTGGTTGATGTCCGCGTCGACGGCGATCACCGGGCAGCCCGCGGCGGCCAGGTGGCGGATGAACAGTGCGGACAGCGTGGTCTTCCCGCTGCCGCCCTTGCCGACGAAGGCGATCTTCATCTGGGTCTCCGGCTCTCGCTCCAGCGGGCTGCGGCTCCGAGCGGCAGGCTGGAAGGCTGTTGGAAATCGTTATCGTCACCGATAGTGGCATGCTAGCGGCGGTTCGGGGTGCGATACATGCGGGAAAGTCGGATTGCCTCGAACGGGTGACGCCGGGGTTGCTGTGCAGGAGTCGACCGGGGGGTCATTACCCTCGGGTAGGTGAGCACTGGAACTGATCCCCTCGCCCCGCTGGCCGATCTCCCCGGGGTGCCCGAAGCCGTGGTCGAGGTGCGCAAGGCGGTGGACCGCCTCTACGGCCACCGGGTGATGCGCCGGCGCGCCCAGGAGGTGACCTCGGAGGCGGCGCTCCGTGGTGCGCGGGCTTCGGCGGCCCTCGACGGGGCCGACTGGCCGCTGGAGGAGGTCCGCCGGCGCAGCGACTTCAGTGCCGATCCGCAGGCCCGGACGGTCGGCGGCGCGCTGCGGATCTCCGCCGAGGCGGGGCAGCTGCTCAGCACCTGGCGGCACTCCCCGCTCCAGGTGCTGGCCAGGCTGCACCTGCTGGCGGTCGGGGATGCCGATCCGTCGGCAGGCCGGCCGCGCCGCGCGGGGGAGTCGGCGGGCGTGCTGTTCCCGGTGGAGCTCCCGGCCGCCGAAGGCGTGTTCGGTGATGGCGGTCAGCCGGCCGAGGCCGTGGAACGGGGCGGTGAACTGCCGCCGGCACCGTCGCCCGAGGAGGCTGCGGCGCGGCTGGACCAGCTGTCCCAACTGCTGGCAGCGCGGACGGAGGGCGCCGCGAGCGGAACGCCGGCGCTGGTCGTATCGGCTGTCGTGCACGGTGAGCTGCTGGCGCTGCGGCCGTTCGGGGAGCACAACGGGGTCATCGCGCGGGCCGCGCAGCGGATCGTCCTGATCACCGAAGGGCTGGACCCCAAGGCGATCTGCCCGGCGGAGGTGGGATTCGCCGAACTCGGCACCGAGGCCTACCGCACCGCCCTGCTCGGCTACCTGGGTGGGACGCCGGAGGGGATGGCCCGCTGGATCACGCACTGCGGCGCGGCGCTCAGGCTCGGCGTCCGGGAGAGCACGGCGGTCTGCGAGGCGATGCAGCGCGGCATGGTCTGAGCCGGCGGCCGCCCCGTGAGGGGCGGCCCGTGGTGTGCGTCCTGGTCCGAACGTGGTTGCGGCGGCACCTGATCCTGCCTGGTGCCGCCGCTGGCACGGATGCCGGGTTACCAAGCATGCACCGGAAAGTGCCCATCAGGCGGGGATCCTGCCCGTTCACCTGGTGCGGCGGCCCGACAGCGGGTCGGCTGCATGTGGGTTCTCAGTCATCCGTACTCGGTCCGTGGGCCTGAACTGCGTTGTCGGAGCGACCCCGTAGGGTCCTGACCGGGTCTCGCGGGCCGTTATGTCCTTTGTATCGCGCTTTGGGTGAAAGCGGAACCCGAAATGGCGAAGCTTTTACTTTTTGTCCGTTTCGATGCTCAAGGATGTGTCGGAGCCGCCCCGAAGGCCCGCCCCGCTTCCATGATCAGGCCTGTGACCTGCGCCGTCGGGACGCGTACCAGAGCACGCCCACGGTGAGCAGGGCCGTCCCGAGCGCGACCGTCGCGACCACCGATCGGCTCGGCGCGTGGAACTCGGGCAGCCTGCGGTGGAGTTCCACGGGGCGGCTGAACACCAGCACGGGCCACTCCCGGGACAGCGCCTCCTTGCGCAGCGCCCGGTCGGGGTTGACCGCGGACGGGTGGCCGACCGCCTCCAGCATCGGGAGATCGGTCGACGAGTCGCTGTACGCATAGCAGTTGGGGAGGTCGTACCCCTCGACCGCGGCCAGCTCCCGGATCGCGGAGGCCTTGTTCTCGGCGTACGCGTAGTACTCGATCTCGCCGGTGTACCGGCCGTCCTCGACCTTCAGCCGGGTGGCGATGACGTGATCGGCCCCGAGCAGCGCGCCGATCGGCTCGACGACCTCGGAGCCCGAGCTGCTGACGATCACCACGTCCCGGCCGGCCGCGTGGTGCTGCTCGATGAGCGAGGCGGCCTCGTCGTAGATGATCGGATCGATCAGGCCGTGCAGGGTCTCGGCGACGATCTCGCGGACCTGCTGCACGTTCCAGCCCTTGGTGAGGGTGGACAGGTAGGCGCGCAGCTTCTCCATCTGGTCGTGGTCCGCGCCGCCGAGCAGGAACATGAACTGGGCGTAGGCGCTCTTCAGGACGGCTCGACGGTTGATCAGACCGCCCTGGTAGAACGGGCGGCTGAACGCAAGCGCGCTCGACTTGGCGATGATCGTTTTATCGAGGTCGAAGAAGGCCGCGGTGCGCGGCGCCGGATATGCGCGCCGTCCGGCGGAAGGCTCGGTGCTTTCCGAGGAGGAACGGTTCGCGGTGCCCGGTGGCGTGTTCCCGCCCTGGTCGGCGATGTCGGCGTTCTCGGTGGTGTCCACGGGAACTGAGGATAGAGGGCGCGCCCCGGGACCCCGCCATTCGGCGTACTCGTAGGCGCGCGGGTTTGTGTTTCTGGCCGCTCGGGTACACCATTGAAGTCACGGATCGTTCGCGACCGTGCTAACCCGGTCCGGCTCCTCCCCCCCCGAGTCGGGCCGTGGATAGACGACCCCCGCTCTCCCCCCCGGCGGGGGTCGTCGCACGTCCGGGGCCGTTTTACCGGCGAGTTGGGGGCGGTCCGGGAGAGCTGACGGCAGCCCCGGCTAAGTCGAGCGATGATCTTCGAGCCCCGTCCGATCGGGATCGGGGCATCACGCTAAGTGATCAGAGTCAATGCCCCATTGTGTGGCGCCCGTGGGGCTCCGAGATCGTTCTCCGACGCCTTCGCGCGTCAATTCTGCATGCCAATACCCCCCTGGCGAGTGAACAAAGTTATCCACAACCCCGACTTGTCCACAGGGATTCGGAAAGGGGATGACGGAATCCGCTCCGCCCAGCACCGTGGTGCCCGGGCAGCCGCCGCAACCCTCGCCGAGGGAAGCGGCCGCGCCCCGTCGTCGGCCGGTTCCGGCCGCCGGAACCGGACACCACCTCACCGGGGGAGACCGTCATGTCGACACCGATCACCGATCACGACCTCGCCGACCAGCCGACCCCCTCGGGGCCGCTCATCGTCACCGGGGACGAGGCGCTCGCCGAGCATCTGGTGCGGATCTGCGCCGCCGCGGGCACCGAACCGCACCTGCTGTCCGCAGCCCCGCCACCGCGGCACCTGTGGGAGGGCGCGCCCCTCGTCATGGTCGGCGACGACCTCGCCGAGCGCTGCGCCGGCCTCACCCGCCGGAGCGGGGTACTCCTGCTCGGCCTCGACCTCGACGACGGCGACATCTGGGTCCGCGCGGTCCAACTCGGCGCGGAGCACGTGCTGTTCCTCCCGGACGCACAGACCTGGCTGCTGGACCGGATCGCCGACGCGGCCGAGGGCGTCGGCCCCCCGGCACTGACCGTGGCCGTCCTCGGTGGCCGCGGCGGCGCCGGGGCGTCGACGCTCGCCTGCGCACTGGCCGTCACTGCCGCCCGAGCCGGACACCGCACCATGCTGATCGACGCCGACCCGCTCGGCGGGGGCCTGGACGTGATGCTCGGAGCCGAACAGGCCGGCGGACTGCGCTGGCCGGACCTCGCCGGATCCCGCGGCCGGGTCAGCGGCGCCGAACTGGCCGGCGCGCTCCCCGAGCTCCACCGCCTCACCACCCTGTCCTGGGACCGCAGCGACCTGCTGTCCATCCCGCCCGAGGCGATGCGCAGCGTCCTCGCCGCCGCCCGCAGACGCGGGGGACTGGTCGTTCTCGACCTGCCGCGCCACCTCGATGCCGCCGCGGGACAAGCCCTGGAGCAGGCGGACACCGGCCTGCTGGTGATCCCCGCCGAGCTGCGCGCGATGGCGGCCGCGGACCGGGTGGCAGCAGCCGCGCGGATGCGGCTGTCCGACCTGCGTGCGGTGGTACGGGTGCCGGGGCCGGTCGGCCTGGCCGGCAGCGAGATCGCCAAGGGACTTCGCCTGCGGTTGGCCGGGGAGCTGCCACTGGAGCCGGGTCTGACCGTGGACGTGGAGCGGGGCGCGCCGCCGGGCAGCAGGGAACACGGCCCGCTTGCCCGCTTCTGCAGCAGTTTCCTGGACGAGGCCCTGCCCCCGGTGGCAGCGGCCGGAGGAGGTGCCCAGTGACCGATCGTCTGCGCAGGCCCAGCCTGCGGAAGAGCGCCAAGGACCGGAGCCCCGGTGCGCCGCACCGAGGTGTCACGCTGTCCCGCCGCCCCATCGGACGGGGACCCGGGGACGAGCACAGGAACCGGGCCAGGCCGTTCGGCCCCTTCGCCCCGGCGCCCGTAGCCCCGCGCTCCGCCTCCGGGGGAGAGCCGGACGGAAGAACGGTGGACACGGGGGAGGCTGTTGCGAAGGCCGTGGTGGCGCGGACGGCGGACGCGCCCGGCTTGACCCCGCCCGTGGACGCGACGGCCGGAGCCGCCCGGCGGGCGCGGAAAGACCTGGACGGAGCCAGCGGCACGGCGAAGGCCGCCGCAGAGGACCGCTCCGCGTCCGCCGACGCCGTACCCGGCCCCCCAGGAGCCGGTGGCGCCGTGGAGGGCCGGGACGAGGCCGGGGAGCAGCGCGAGTCAGTCGCGGCGGGCCGGGTCCGAGGCCGGCCGAGCCGCGCAACTCGTGGCTCCGCCGGACCGGTGCCCGTCGGGCCCGTCGTGATCGGCCCCGGGCTGTCCCGATCCGCCCCGCTCCGGCCGGAAGGGGACACGGACCGGACGGCGGCACTGGTCGATGCCGTCCGGCTCCGACTCGCCGAGACGGGCGCTCGGCCGACCGCCGGATCCGTGGCCGCCGCCCTGCGATCGGCCCGCCCGCCGCTGGGCGGCGGGGACACCCTCGACGCCGTCCGGCGGCTGCGCGCCGAACTGATCGGCGCCGGTCCACTGGACCAGCTGCTCTCCGCACCCGAGGTCACCGACGTCCTGGTCAACGCGCCGGACCAGGTCTGGGTCGACCGCGGCGCGGGCCTGGAACGGGTGCCGAACATCCGCTTCCCCGACCCCGACGCCGTCCGGCGGCTCGCCCACCGGCTGGCCTCGGCAGCCGGACGACGGCTCGACGACGCCCGGCCGTGGGTGGACGGCAGACTGCCGGACGGCACCCGGCTGCACGCGGTGATCCCGCCGATCGCCGCCGGATGCACCCACATCTCGCTGCGGACCAGCCGCCCGCAACCCTTCACCCTGGACGACCTGGTGGCCTGCGGATCGCTGCCGCCCACCGGTGCACAGCTCCTCGCGCAGGCCGTCAGGGCCCGGCTCTCGGTGCTCGTCAGCGGCGGCGCCGGCACGGGGAAGACCACGCTGCTCTCGGCGTTGCTGGGCCTGGTCGCCCACCACGAGCGGATCGTCCTGGCCGAGGACTCGTCCGAACTCAGGCCCGACCACCCCCATGTGGTCCAGCTGCAGAGCCGTCCACCCAACCAGGAGGGCCTCGGCGAGCTCACCTTGCGGGATCTGGTCCGGCAGGCCCTTCGGATGCGTCCGGACCGGGTGGTGGTCGGAGAGGTGCGCGGCGCCGAGGTGGTGGACCTGCTGGCTGCCCTGAACACCGGGCACGACGGGGGTTTCGGAACCGTCCACGCCAACTCCGCCTCCGATGTCCCCGTCAGGCTGGAGGCGCTCGGCGCCTTGGCAGGCCTGGACCGCCCGGCGCTGCACAGCCAGCTCCGAGCCGCGCTGGACGTGGTGGTCCACCTGGCCCGCGACCCGGCAACGGGTACCCGCCGGGTCACCGCCCTGCACACCCTCACCGACGACGACCACGGACTCGCCCGGACCACGCTCGCGGTCGGGTTCGGCCCGGACGGCACCAGCGTGCCCGGACCCGGATGGGACGGACTGCGGCAACGGTGCGAGGCCCGCGGCGTCGAGCTGCCGAGGAGCCTGCGATGACCGACCGCCAGATCGCTCTGCTGTGTTCGGTGTTGCTCTGCGCGGTGGCAGGGACCGCCTGGTGGCTGCTGCGTTCGGCCGTCAGGGGGATCCGGTGACCCCGGCCCCCGCGGTCGGGACGCTACCGCTCATCGCGGGTATCGGAGGCGTCGTGGTGGGCTTCCGGATCGGGCTGGGCGGCCTACGGCAGCGAGCCCGGGCGAGGCGCCGCACCCGGCTGCTCCTCGGCCGCGTCCCCGCCGCCGGTTCCGGCCTGTCGGCTCGAGCCGTACGGCTGTGGGGGCGGCTGTCGGCCACCCGACCGCGGTGGCTGGTACCCGAGCTGCTTCTGTTGCCCACCGGCCTGCTGCTGGGCGTGCTCGCCCGCTCGTCCGTACCGGTACTGGGCGCACTCGCCAGCATCCGGCCACTCCACGGCTACCGGCGCCGACGTCGGACGAGAGTCGAGGCCGGGCGCAGGTCGGCCGCGGTGATCGACCTCTGCGCCGGGCTTGCCGCCGAGCTGCGCAGCGGCGCGACCGCAGGACAGGCACTGGAGGCCGTCATCGCCAGAGCCGGGGCACGGCTGCGCCGCAGCCTCGGGGCGGAACCGGCCACCCGGCTGGCCGCAGCCCCGTACGGCGCCGATGTACCGGCGGCTCTGCGGCTGGTGGCAGAGCTGCCCGGCGGCAGTGGTGCCGCGGCGGTCGCGGCCTGCTGGCAGGTCGCCACCGAGAGCGGGACAGGCCTGGCTGCTGGGCTGGAACACGTCGCGGACGCGTTGCGGGCCGAGCGGGCCCTTGCAGAGGAGATCGCCGGGGAGCTCGCCGGGCCGCGGGCGACGGTCGCGATGCTCGCAGCTCTACCCCTGGTCGGGATGCTGCTCGGGTTCGCGCTCGGTGTGCAGCCGGTGCGGATCCTGCTGCACACCCCCGCGGGGCTGGCGTGCCTGCTCGGCGGGGTGTTGCTGGAGGCGGCAGGACTGTACTGGACCGCGCGGATCATCCGGGGAGCGGAGGCCGTGCAGGGCGCCGAGCCGCTACGGCACGGGGCCGGCGAACGGCGTGTGGTCGCAGCAGGCTCCGGCGCTCCGTCGGGGTGCGGGCTGGCCCGTACCCGGGCCGTGCTGGTCAAGGAGCCGAGTTGATCATCGCGTCGCCCTCGCCCGGTGCCCCCTGGCGGCATGCCGTGGCGCTTCTGCCGGTCGGGCTGATCGCAGCGGCCGGACTTGCCGGGCTGGCCGGCACGGCCGTCCAGGCCCATCGGGTCGTCAGGAGGCGCGAGGCCCGTGCCCGAGCGGCGTGGATCCTGCGGCCAGGTCGGTCCTTCCGACCGCAGCGGCGACCGATTCACCGCTGGGTGCGCCGTGCCGGGTCGCTGCAGGACGGGGCGGGCGCGGTGTTGGCGAACCGCTGGGTTATGCCACTGGTCGCGCTGCTCGGGACGGCCGCCCTGCTCGGCGGCCGGTTGGGCCTGCCGGCCGGAACTCTGGTCGGACTGGCCTTGTGGCGGTGGGCGCCCGCGATCCGCTCGCCGTCCGCCCGCCGAGCTGCACGCGAGCAGGATGGCATCGTCCGGCAATTGCCCCTGACCGCAGACCTCTTGGCCGCATGCCTGGGCACCTGCCCGTCACCGGCCGAGGCCGCGGCGGCAGTCGCCCGGAGCGTCGGCGCCCCCATGAGCACACGCCTCGGGGGAGTGGCGGCACAGCTCTCCCTCGGCGCTGCGCCGGAGGACTGTTGGGGGCAGCTGGCGGCCGACTGTCCGCCACTGGCCCCGCTGACCAGATGCCTGATCCGCACCAGTCTCAGCGGTGCCCCACCCGCCGAGGCACTGAGCGGACTCGCCCACGCCCAACGAGCCGCGGCGAGCCGTGCGGCACATGCCAGAGTCCGCCGGGCGGGGGTCCTTGCGACCGCACCGCTCGGGGCGTGCTTCCTGCCGGCCTTCGTCCTGATCGGTGTCGTCCCGGTCGTGGTCGGACTGACCACCCTCTTCGCCCGGCGGATCTGACGGCCGGACCGGAGCCGATGCCGAGCCAGATACCCGGCCAGCAGCCCGGCCGGCCGACAGCCTCCTACGACTGTTGAAGGAGCTTCGCCATGTCCCAGATCCAGGGTCCGCGCCAGCTGTCCCACACCCTGAGCCGCGTCCTCGGACGCCTGACATCCTGGCCTCGGTCCGGGCTGCGGCGGATGAGGGCGGGCGGCCGGGACGCCGGCATGACCACCGCCGAATACGCCATCGGAACGGTCGCCGCCTGTGCCTTCGCGGCGATCCTGTACCGGGTGGTGACCAGTGACACCGTCTCGGGTGCGTTGTCCGACGTCCTCGACCGGGCGCTCCATGCGGTGCGACCGACTGCGCCGGTCGGGACGGGACGCCGGGTACGTGACGGCCGAGACCGCGGTGGCGCTTCCAGCGCTGGTCCTGCTCGCCGTGATGCTCGTGTGGGGGGTGGTGGCTGCCGCGGGGCAGATCCGCTGCGTCGACGCGGCCAGGGTCGCCGCGCGGGCTGCCGCCCGCGGTGATCCCGATGCGGAGGCGCTGGCGAGGCAAGCGGCCCCGGCCGGAGCCGAGGTCCGCGTGGTGACCGACGACCGGACCGTCCGGGTCACGGTGGAGGCGCCGTGGCCCGGGCCAGGGAGCCTGCGAGCCCTCCTCGCGGTGCGGCTCGGGGCGAGTGCGGTCGCGGCGCGTGAGGACGTCATCGGTTCGGACGGAGGAGGCGCCGCATGGCCGTCCTGAGTGGGAGGCCGACACGGATTCGGGTGCCGATGCCGATACCGACGCTGATTCGGAGGCCGACGCCCAGGCGTGCCGGAACAGGCTGGGCCCGAGCCGGCTGCCGGTTCCGCGCCCGACGGGCCACTCGGTGGGGCGCCGCGGCCGCGGACCGGGGATCGGCGTCCATCTGGCTGGTTGCCGTGGGCCTGCTCGGCTGTGCCCTCTTCGCCGTCAGCGTGGAGGTCGGGGCGGTGGTCGCAGCTCGGCACCGGGCCGAGTCCGCGGCCGATCTGGCGGCGCTGGCCGCCGCCGACCGTCTGCTGATCGACCCGGACGGAGGCTGCGGGCACGCGGCGCTGGTTGCCCGACTCCAGGAGGCCGAACTGGTGTCCTGTTCGGCCTCGACCGAGGACGACAGCGTCGAGGTGAAGGTCCAGGTCCCGGTGCGAGGGCTGTCCGTGCCGGTCGGACCGGCTACCGCGCGGTCACGGGCCGGCCCGGTGTGGGCGATGGGAACGGGGGCGGTCGAATCCCGGACGTACCCGCTCCCGCCCGACGAAACACCCGCCAAGACGCCCGTCAAGGCACCGGCCAAGCCGCTGGCCCACGGGCCGGCTCGGGCCCAGAGTCCGCTGGGACCGCCCGGCCAGGGGCCAGCGGCGGCCGACCCACCCGCGGCCTGCCTGGTTCAGCCCGCCGATCCGTCCACCGGTTGCTCGGCCGCCGATTGCTCCACCGCAGGCCGCTCCGCCGGTGGCTGTTCCTCCCCCGCCCGCACCGCCGTTGCCTGGTCCGTCGTCGTTGCCCGCGCGTCGTCGTTCGGCCGTGCCCCGCCGGAGGCCTCCCGGTGGTTCGGCGCACCCGCCAGCAGGATGCCCAGCAGGCGGACGGCCGCGGCCTTGTCCAGCGGGTCGTTCCCGTTGCCGCACTTGGGCGACTGGACGCACGACGGGCAGCCGCGCTCGCACTCGCACGCGGCGATGGCGTGGCGGGTGGCGGTCAGCCACTCCACCGCCCGCCGGAACCCGCGCTCGGAGAACCCGGCGCCGCCCGAGTGGCCGTCGTACACGAAGACGGTCGGCAGGCCGGTGTCCGGGTGGAGCGGCACGGACACGCCGCCGATGTCCCAGCGGTCGCAGGTGGCGAACAACGGAAGCAGACCGATCGAGGCGTGCTCCGCAGCGTGGGCGGCGCCGGGCAGTTGGTCGACGGGGATGTCGGCGTCGAGCAGCTGGTCCTCGGTGACGGACCACCACACGGCCCGGGTTCGCAGAGTGCGGGGAGGAAGGTTGAGCTTGCTCTCGCCGAGGATCTCTCCGGTGGAGATCCGCTTGCGCAGGTACCCGACCACCTGGTTGACCACCTCCACCGACCCGAAGCTGAGCCGGGCCTCGCCCCACTCCTCGGTGGTGTCGGTGGACAGGATCGAGATGGAGGTGATGTCCCGGGCGGCCGTGGTGTAGGGCGGGTCGGCCCGTTCGACCAGGGCGACCGAGGTCTCCAGGTCCAGGTCCTGCACCAGGTAGCTCCGGCCCTGGTGCAGGTGGACGGCACCGGTGTGCACGGTGGTGTGGGCGGCTGCGGCGTCCACGGTGCCGAGCAGTCGGCCGGTCGGCGCCTCGACGATCTGAACGGGGTTTCCGCCGCTGCCACGCAGGTCCACCCGGTCGGCTGCCCGCTCGCGACGGGTCCAGTACCAGGAGCCGTCCGTGCGGCGCCGCAGCAGGCCACGTCGTTCCAGCACGGGGAGCAAGGGAGCGGCGGACGGGCCGAACAGTGCCAGGTCGGGCTCGCTCAGCGGGAGCTCGGCTGCGGCGGCGCACAGATGCGGGGCCAGCACGTGCGGGTTGTCCGGATCCAGCACGGTGGCCTCGACCGGGGTCGCGAACAGTGCCTCCGGGTGGTGCACCAGGTAGGTGTCCAGCGGGTCGTCCCGGGCGATCAACACGGCGAGCGCGCCCTGGGCCTCGCGGCCCGCCCGCCCGGCCTGCTGCCAGAGCGAGGCCCTGGTACCCGGGTAGCCCGCCATCAGCACGGCGTCCAGGCCCGACACGTCGACACCGAGTTCCAGCGCGGAGGTGGAGGCCACCCCGAGCAGCCGCCCGGACTGGAGGTCGCTCTCCAACGCCCGCCGTTCCTCGGCGAGGTACCCGCCCCGGTACGCGGCGACCCGCCCGGCCAGCGGGCTGCCGAGCTGGTCCTGGGCCTGGAGCGCGACCAGTTCCGCGCCCCGCCGGGAGCGGACGAACACCACGGTCCGGGTGCCGGCCTGGACCAGCTCGGTGAGCAGGTGCCCGGCTTCCGCTGTGGCGGTGCGCCGGACCGGGGCGCCGTGCTCACCGACGTTCTCGGTGAGCGGCGGTTCCCAGAGCCCGAAGACCAGCGGGCCGCGGGGGGAGGCGTCGTCCGTCACGGCCACGGCCGGCAGACCGGTGAGCCGCTCGGCGGTGGCGGCCGGCTCGGCGGTGGTGGCCGAGGCGAGCAGGAAGGTCGGGTTCGAGCCGTAGCGGGCGCACAGCCGCCGCAGCCGACGCAGCACCTGGGCGACGTGCGAGCCGAAGACCCCCCGGTAGCTGTGGCACTCGTCGATGACGACGTACTCGAGCGCCTTGAGGAAGGAGGACCAACGAGGATGGGCGGGAAGGATCCCCCGGTGCAGCATGTCGGGATTGGTCAGCACGTAGGAGGCGTACTGGCGGACCCACTCGCGTTCCTCTCCGGGGGTGTCGCCGTCGTACAGCGCCACCCGTACCCGGCCGGGCACCAGCTCCGCCGCGCGCCGGCGCTGGTCGGCGGCCAGGGCCTTGGTCGGGGCCAGGTAGAGGGCGGTGGCGCCGCGGCCGTTGCGGGCCTCGGTGCCGTCGAGCAGGGCGCTCAGAACGGGGGCGAGGTAGCCGAGCGACTTGCCGGAGGCGGTACCCGTGGCGATCACCACGGACCGGCCCGACCGGGCGAGGTCCATGGCCTCCGCCTGGTGCGTCCACGGCTGCGACACGCCAAGGGCGGCGGCGGCCTCCACCACTTCCGCGCGGATTCCCTGAGGCCAGGGTGCGTAACGTGCGGCGCGGGCGGGCAGATGCTCCGTATGGGTGAGGCGGTCCGCTCGGCCCCGGTCGGTGGACAGGGTCTCGAGCAGAGCCTCGGGCTGGTGATGACGGGGCGGCATGAGGACCCAGTGTGTCACCGGCGTGACGGAGAATCGCCCTAAGCCATCGTGCGGGCATGGTCACAAGTGGTTGAATGAGGCCGTGACGGCCGCATGGCCGAGGGTCGCAAAGTCGAGGCCGAGCCGCGGCTTGCCACGCCCCTGGCCTGCGACCACGCGGTGGCGGCCACCTGGCCGAAGATCGCAATGACGTAGCAAGGCAAGGTGCTGGAGGTTCCGTGGACCTGTCCCTGTCGACCCGTACAGTCGGCGATCGCACGGTCGTCGAGGTTGGCGGCGAGATCGATGTGTACACCGCCCCGAAGCTGCGCGAGCAGCTGGTCGAGCTCGTCAACGACGGCAGCTACCACCTGGTCGTCGACATGGAAGGCGTTGACTTCCTGGACTCGACCGGCCTCGGTGTGCTGGTCGGCGGCTTGAAGCGGGTGCGGGCGCACGAGGGCTCGCTGCGCCTGGTGTGCAACCAGGAGCGAATCCTCAAGATCTTCCGGATCACCGGTCTGACCAAGGTGTTCCCGATCCACACCTCTGTGGAAGAGGCTGTCTCGGCGACCGACTGATCGCTCTCCGGATACCGGCGGGGCGCGGCGTTGTCCGCCGCCCCGCCGGTCCGGGAGCCGACTCTGCCCGTGTCGGTCCGGAGCCGAGCGTTCCGCCGCCGCGCACGGGGTGCAACCCCGGAGGGGGATTGATGGCAACCGTCGAACTTCGATTCAGCGCGCTCCCAGGGCATGTGCGCACGGCCCGCCTGGTGGCGGCAGCTGTCGCGAGACGTGTCGGGGTCGACGAGTCGGTGCTGGACGAGGTCCGACTGGCGGTCGGCGAGGCGTGTTCGCGCGCTGTCGGCCTGCACCAGCGCAGCGGCGTCGAGGGCACGATCCGGGTCGCTCTGACGGACCTGGAGAAGCGTTTCCTCATCGAGGTCGAGGACGAGGCAGGTCCGATCCTGACGGCCGAGCGCGACGCCGGCGCCGAACCCGAGGCTGGTGAGGATGATCTCGGCCTCGCCGTGATCACCGGCCTGGTCGAGGACGTCGAGGTGGACAACGGCGCCGAGGGCGGCCTGGTCAAGATGAGCTGGCCGATCGCCAACGTTCCGGTCGAGGCCTGACACCCTGCCGTCCCACCCTGGCTCCGGCCCTTGTGGGTCAGCCTGCGGCTCTCCGTGCTTCGCAGTCGGTCGGTGTCGGTCGGCTGTGCCGCGTCGAGTGGGTGCGTGTCAGGCGGAATCGCTGTGCCCTCGGGGCGCACGGATGCCTGGGCAGGCGCCCACCCTTCGGGCATTGATTGACAATCTGTTGAAGCAGGCGGTTCGCTGCTCCCCGGCGCGATCGGTGAGGTCTCACCACGTCCGGGAGAGGACACCCCATGCGGATACGCATTCTCTGGCCAGCAGGGCAGGCCACCGCCGTGCTGCGCTCCACCCCCACCTCCGAGGCGCTCTGGGCCGCGCTGCCGATCGCTTCCTCTGCCAGTACCTGGGGCGAGGAGGTCTACTTCGGCACGCCCGTCCGCGTGCCGCAGGAGGCCGATGCGCAGCAGGTGGTCGAGCCGGGCACGGTGGCGTTCTGGACGGACGGCGACAGCCTGGCACTGCCGTACGGGCCGACCCCGATCTCGCGAGGCGGGGAGTGTCGACTCGCCGGCCCCTGCAACGTCCTCGGTGCGCTGGAGGGCGACGCGCAGGTCCTTCGGACCGTGCGCAGCGGCGATCCGATCAGGGTCGAGCGGGCCGGGCCGGTGGAGCCGGTGGAACGGGTATCCGGCGTCTGACCGGCGTCTGATCTGCGGCTTCGGTACCGTCCGGCCCCTGGCCTGTGCGGCGGGGGCGGACGGCCGTGTAGGTTCGCAGGTCGATGACCCGGACCGCCGAAAGGGCCCACTGGTGAACAAGCGACTGCTGGCCGTGACCACACTCGGCGCGGTCCTCGCGCTGGGCACCGCCGCGTGCAGCGATGACGACAACAGCGCACAGCTGGGCACCTGGGCGAAGGGTGTCTGCGACGCGGCGCAGGCGCCGATCGCCCAGTCCCGGACGGCTCTCGCGGACACCGCCAAGGTCCAGCCCGCCGAGCCCCCGGCGGATCTCCAGAAGCGGCTCGCGGTTGACCTGGCGGCGCTCGGCAAGACCAACCAGGAGCTCGCCGACGCCATCGACAAGGCCGGTGCGCCCAAGGTCACCGACGGCGCGGCCATGCAGAAGGACGCGGTCGGCGAACTGAAGCAGGCGGCCCAGGGGTATCAGGACGCGCAGAAGAAGCTCGAGGGCCTGCCCACCACGGACCAGGCGAAGTTCGCGGACGGGCTGCGCAGCGTGGGCGACCAGGTGCAGCGGCTCTCCCAGCTGTCCACCCAGGCGCTGGCCCGGCTGCAGAGTGGTGAACTCGGCGATGCGATGAAGAAGCAGCCGGGCTGCAAGACGGGCTCGCCCGCCGGCTCGCCCGCGACCGGCGCCCCCGGCGGGTCCGGCGGGTCCGGTGCGGCTGTGCCGCCGGCCGCCGATCCCAACGCCTCTCCCGCTGCCGGTTCCGCCGCACCTCCCGCCGGTTCGGCCTCCCCGGCCGCCCCGGCCGCAGGTCAGTCCTCCGCCGCGCCGTCGCCGAGCGCGAGCTGAATTCGGCCGGCAGGCCGAGCCAGCAGGCCCGTAGTGGTCGGCCGACCGAGCTGGGCCGGGTGCTGGGCCGGGCGCTGGGCCGGCCGGTCGGAGTGAGCCCGCCTGCCGTGGCCATGGCCGTGGCCGTGGTTGCGGCCGGGGAGCCGCGGTGGCGGGGGACAATGGCGGGGTGACCAGTAGCCCCACTCTTGATGCCTCCCGTCTCGCCAAGCTCCGCGAGGCGTTGCTCGCCGCCTCGTTCACCGCGGACGGCTGCCTCGACCTGCTCGGGCCGACCGGCTATGCGGCCCTGGCGCGCAGCGAGGCGGTGCCCGCGTTGCGGGCGACCCGCGGCGGTACGCCGCTGGAGACGCTGGTGCGCCTGTTCCTGCTGCAGCAGCCGGTGTCGTACGCCGCGGCCGAGGCCGCGCTGCCGGTGGCCGACTGCCTGGCCGACGGTTGGCTGGTGGCGGACGGCGGAGAGCTGCGCGCGGCCGTGGACATCCGGCCGTACGCCAATGAGGTGGCCGGTCTGGACAGTGCGGACGCCTGGGTGGTGTCCGACCTGGGCTGCGCGGTCGGTGGCGCGGGCGGGATCGGCTCCGGCGAGACGGCCGCCGGGGTCGCGCGCAAGGACCTGGTCCTGGGCGTGGGCGGTGCCTCCACCACGCTGGCGAACCTGACCGTTCGGCGGCCGGTGCGGTCCGTGCTGGACCTGGGCTCGGGTTCCGGCGTCCAGGCGCTGCACGCGGCCCGGCACGCCCAGCGGGTCACCGCCACCGACCTCAACCCGCGCGCCCTGCACTTCACCAGGCTGACCCTGGCACTGTCCGGTTTCGAGGGCGCCGAGACGGCGGAGGGCAGTCTGTTCGAACCGGTGGCCGGGCGGAAGTTCGACCTGATCGTCTCCAATCCGCCGTTCGTGATCTCGCCCGGCAGCCGCTTCGTCTACCGCGACGGCGGGATGGCGGGCGACGGGCTGTGCCGCAGCCTGGTCCGCAACGCCGCGGCCCACCTGGAGCCCGGCGGCTACTGCCATCTGCTGGCGAACTGGCAGCACGTCAAGGGCGAGGACTGGCAGGACCGGCTGGCCGGGTGGGTGGCAGGAACCGGACTGGACGCGTGGGTGGTGCAGCGTCAGGTCCAGGACGTGGCCGAGTACGCCGAGCTGTGGCTGCGCGACGGCGGCGACCACCGCGGCCCCGGCGCCGACTACCAGGCCCGGTACGCGGAGTGGCTGGACGCCTTCGAGGCCGCGGACGTCGAGGGTGTCGGGTTCGGCTGGATCACGCTCCGGGCCGGCGGCGCCGCCGATCCGGTGGTCCGGGTCGAGGAGTGGCCGCACCCGGTCGAGCAGCCGCTCGGCCCGCACATCGAGCGCTGGTTCGACCGGCAGGACTTCCTGCGCGCACATGACGACGCCGCCCTGCTGGCCGCCAAGTACGTGCTGGTCGACGACGTGGTCCAGGAGCAGGTGGGCGCACCCGGTGCGGAGGACCCCGAGCATGTGATCCTGCGTCACAACCGGGGCATGCGGCGGGCGACCAAGGTGGACACGGTGGGCGCCGGTTTCGTCGGGGTCTGCGACGGCACCCTGCCGGCGGGCGACATCGTCGATGCCATCGCCCAGCTGCTCGGCGAGGAGCGGGTGGTACTGCGGGACCGGGTGCCGGAGTCGCTGCGGATGCTCACCGAGCAGGGATTCATCGACCCGGTCACGGCCTGACCCGGCCGGCGCCGGCCCCCGGATCCAGAATCCAGGGGCCGGGGCCCGGGCTCCGGCCCGGAGGGCCAGGTCCGGCGTCGGGCCCGCAGGTCCGGGCGGCGGTCCGGGCGCAGGTCAGGGGTGGTACAGCTCGCTGATCGCGGCGATGTGGCCGGATCCGTCGAGGGCGACGTCGTAGTAGTCCCCGTAGCAGTTCGAGCCGTCGGCCGGCGTGCGGTGCGCCAGGCAGTCACCGAGGTGGCCGACCAGGGTGGGGAGCGGGACGGTCCGGGTGCCGCTGCCGTTGGTGAGGTCGACCAGGCGGGCGGTGGCGCCCGCGGCGAACGGGTAGGCGGCGGCCGGCCCCTGGGGGGTGTAGTAGCCGTCGTTGTCGACGGTCGGGCCGCAGGTGAACACGGTCTTCTGGGCGGTCAGCTGGCCGGCTGCGGCGGCGGTGGCGTGCAGGACCTGGTGGCCGGGCTTCTGGGCGGCCGTGGTGCAGTCGGCCGACGGGGACCCGGTGGGCTTGGCGGAAGGCTTGGCCGAGGGTTTGGCCGACGGCTTGGCCGAGGGGTTCGCGCTGCCGGTGGCCGCGCCGCCCGCCCCTCCCGTGCCGGTGCCCGGGGTGGTCGCGCCGGTCGGGTTCGGGACGCCGGAGGCCGCCGAGGAACCGGCTGCCGGGGCGGCGCCGTCGGGGTCGCAGGCGGTCAGGCCGAGCGTGGTGGTGGCCAGCAGCGCGGCGAGGGCGAGGAGGCGGTGGCGGCGGTTCATGGCGGTATCCCCCTGTGGAAAGGCCGATGTCGTCCGGGGATACGGGTGGGGGCCGCCGCCAGGTTGCGGCGGTTGCAAGGCTGTGACGCCCGGTGCCGCTCTGTGACGGGGCGGACAAGGGTCCGGCCCGAGTTCCCTGTCGGGGCGGCTCGGTGACGTACCGTCATTACCGTGCGGTGCGTCGCGCGCCGGTGCCGTTCACCCGTTGGACGGCTTGACGTTGCCCGGTGTACGTCGGACGTCGGTCCGGGGTTGTCCGCGGGCTGGAACTCTCTGTCCACAGGCTTGTGGACAGAGAGACGGGAGCGGCGGGGTGGAGCAGCCGACGACGTTGGCGGCCGGGGTGGTGCTCGCGGTGTTCGGCAGCGCACTCCTGCTCTGGTGCGCCGTCGAACTGCGCCTTCGCCACCGTCTGCGTCGGCACGGCGTGCGTGTCACCGCGCGGGTGGTCGCCGATGGCACCCCGGGCGCGGATCCGTACCTGGAGCCGTACGGCGACGCCTCCGGTGAGCTGGACAGCGCCCCACTGCTGGCGTACCCGGTGGCCGGCCGGGCCGATGCCGGGGTGCTGCGGGCGGTGCCCGACCCGGCGGACCGTTCCGGCGCGGGCCACGTCCTCGGCGGCCGGGCCGGCGACGACCGGATCGGGACCGGGACCGGGACCGGGACCGGGACCGTGCTCGCGCGACCCCGCGGGCACACCCCGTTGCGCCGCCCGGCCCGTCTGGTGCCCGGGACGGACGTGCAGGTCGCCTACGACGCCCGGCGGCCCGGGCGGGTGGTGCTGGCGGGCCACGACTCGGCTTCGGCGTCGGCCCTGCTCAGCGACCTGTTCTGGGCCCTGCTCGGTACCAGCACGCTGGCGGGTGGCCTCAGCCTGCTCGGTGCGGCCTTCACCCGCTGACCGCGCCACCCGGACCCGCTTCCCCGCCGCCCGCGACCTCTCCTCCCCGGCCCCGACACCGCCTTCGCCCCCAGCCCTGGAACCACCCCCACCCCGCCGCCCGGACCCTCGCACCCCGCCGCCCCGACCCTCCCGCCCGGCTCGGAGGGACCCGCGCCGGGCTGATCGCCCGTCAGCCACCGCCCTGTCGGATTCGGCCGCCGAGGTGCTCCTGGGTGGCTTCCCGGGAGGGGAAAGCCCCATCTGCGCAGCGCAAAGGCACGGCATCGGGTTACCGTTCGAGTGGCGTCGGTCGGCCTAGCCGGTGAAAAAGCTGGATCCGTCCGTTTGACAAGGGTGGCCAGGGTACGGTCACACTCCGCTGGTGGGGCCGTCGCACAGCGGCTGCCTCCGGGGCGAGGGCCCCTCCTGTTCCGACGGCGGACCGGGAGGGAAGACAGGGTGAGATTCCTGTCTGCTGCCGGGCGCCGCCAGCAGAGATTAACGACCGGGAGAGAAGAGCGAAGGTGTCCCCGAGCAGCGAGACCGCGCACGGCAAGCGACTCGTCATCGTCGAGTCGCCGGCCAAGGCGAAGACGATCAAGGGCTACCTTGGCCCCGGCTACATCGTCGAGGCCAGCGTCGGGCACATCCGCGACCTGCCCGGCACGGCCGCCGAGGTCCCGGACAAGTACACCGGCGAGGTGCGCCGCCTCGGAGTCGACGTCGACCACGACTTCGCACCCATCTATGTGGTGAACGCGGACAAGAAGTCCCAGGTCTCCAAGCTGAAGTCGCTGCTCGCCGAGTCCGACGAGCTCTTCCTCGCCACCGATGAGGACCGCGAGGGCGAGGCGATCGCCTGGCACCTGCAGGAGGTGCTCAAGCCCAAGGTGCCGGTGCACCGGATGGTCTTCCACGAGATCACCAAGGACGCGATCCAGGAGGCCGTGCGCAACCCGCGCGAGCTGAACCAGCGCCTGGTCGACGCCCAGGAGACCCGCCGCATCCTCGACCGCCTCTACGGCTACGAGGTCTCGCCGGTGCTGTGGAAGAAGGTCATGCCGAAGCTCTCGGCCGGCCGGGTGCAGTCGGTGGCGACCCGCCTGGTGGTCGAGCGGGAGCGGGAGCGGATGGCGTTCCGCTCGGCCTCGTACTGGGACCTGACCGGCACCTTCTCGACCGGGCGCACCGCGGCCGACGCGGCCAACCCGGAGAGCTTCGGCGCCCGGCTGTCGGCCGTCGACGGCAAGCGCATCGCCACCGGCCGTGACTTCGGCCAGGACGGCCGGCTGAAGACCGCCAACACGCTCCACCTCGACGAGCAGGCGGCCCGTGCGCTGGCGGCCGCGCTGGAGCAGACGGCGTTCTCGGTGCGCAGCGTCGAGTCCAAGCCGTACCGGCGCTCGCCGTACGCGCCGTTCCGCACCACCACGCTCCAGCAGGAGGCCGGCCGCAAGCTGGGCTTCGGTGCCAAGCGGACCATGCAGGTGGCCCAGAAGCTGTACGAGAACGGCTTCATCACCTATATGCGTACCGACTCCACCACGCTGTCGGAGACGGCCGTGGCCGCCGCCCGGGCCCAGGTCACCCAGCTCTACGGGGCGGCCTACCTGCCGGACGCGCCGCGCGTCTACGCCAGCAAGGTGAAGAACGCCCAGGAGGCGCACGAGGCGATCCGCCCCTCCGGGGACCGCTTCCGCACCCCCGCCGAGACCGGTCTCGCGGGTGACGACTTCCGGCTCTACGAGCTGATCTGGATGCGTACCGTCGCCTCGCAGATGAAGGACGCCGTCGGCCAGTCGGTCACCGTGAAGGTGGGCGGCCGCGCCGCGGACGGCCGGGACGCCGAGTTCTCGGCCTCCGGCAAGATCATCACCTTCCACGGCTTCCTCAAGGCCTACGTCGAGGGCGCCGACGACCCCAACGCCGAGCTGGACGACCGCGAGCGCCGGCTGCCCCAGGTCACCGAGGGCGACCCGCTCGCCGCCGACCGGCTCAGCCCCGAGGGCCACGCGACCAAGCCGCCGGCCCGGTACACCGAGGCCTCGCTGGTCAAGGAGCTGGAGGAGCGGGAGATCGGCCGCCCGTCGACGTACGCGTCGATCATCGACACGATCATCAACCGCAAGTACGTCTTCAAGAAGGGCACGGCGCTCGTCCCGTCCTTCCTCTCCTTCGCCGTGGTCAACCTGCTGGAGAAGCACTTCGGCCGGCTGGTCGACTACGACTTCACCGCCCGGATGGAGGACGACCTCGACCGGATCGCGGCCGGTGAGGCGCAGTCCGTGCCGTGGCTGAAGCGGTTCTACTTCGGCGAGGGCGAGGGACTGCCCGCCGCGGGCGGTGCCGCGGACGCGGGCAACGGCGACGGCGACCACCTCGGCGGCCTCAAGGAGCTCGTCACCGACCTCGGCGCGATCGACGCCCGGGAGATCAGCTCGTTCCCGCTCAGCGAGGACATCACCCTGCGGGTCGGCCGCTACGGCCCGTACGTGGAGAAGGCCTCGCAGGTCGAGGGCGAGCCCGGTCAGCGCGCCGACATCCCGGACGAGCTGCCGCCGGACGAGCTCACCGTCGAGCTGGCCGAAGAGCTGCTGGCCAAGCCGAGCGGCGACTTCGAGCTGGGCACGGACCCGGTCAGCGGGAACATGCTGGTCGCCAAGGACGGCCGGTACGGCCCCTACGTGACCGAGATCCTCCCCGAGGGCACCCCGAAGACCGGCAAGAACGCGGTCAAGCCGCGGACCGCCTCGCTGTTCAAGACGATGTCGCTGGACACCGTCACGCTCGAGGACGCGCTGCAGCTGCTCTCGCTGCCGCGGGTGGTCGGCGCCGACGCCGAGGGCCAGGAGATCACCGCGCAGAACGGCCGCTACGGCCCGTACCTCAAGCGCGGCACCGACTCCCGCTCGCTGACCAGCGAGGACCAGCTGTTCACCGTCACCCTGGACGAGGCGCTGGCGATCTACGCCCAGCCCAAGCAGCGCGGCCGGGCCGCCGCCGCGCCGCCGCTCAAGGAGCTCGGCAACGACCCGGTCAGCGAGCGTCCGGTGGTGGTCAAGGACGGCCGCTTCGGCCCGTACGTGACCGACGGCGAGACCAACGCGACGCTGCGCAAGGACGACGACGTCGAGACCATCACCCCCGAGCGCGGCTTCGAGCTGCTCGCCGAGAAGCGGGCCCGCGGGCCGGTGAAGAAGACCGCCAAGAAGGCCCCGGCGAAGAAGGCGGCGGCCACCAAGACCACCGCCACCAAGACCGCGGCCAAGAAGACGGCCGCCAAGAAGACCGCCGCGAAGAAGACCACCACGGTCAAGAAGGCGACCGCGGTCAAGAAGACGGCGGCCAAGAAGACCACCACGGCCACCTCGGCCGCCGCCGCCAAGAGCGCCGCGGAGTCCGAGGAGAGCTGACCGTCCTCCCGTCGCGGGCCCGTACCTCCGGTGCGGGCCCGCGGTGCGTCACAACCCTGTCATGAGCCGGCCCCACGGGGGCCCGCACCCCTACTGGCGCTTGGGCCGACCGCTACGCTGACGGTATGACGAGCGAGGAGCAGCCCACCAACCGCCCCGGCGCGCCGGACCTGCCAGACGTGGCCCCGGCCGGCACCCCCGGCGAGCGCGCCCGGGCGCTGCTGCGGCTGCGCCCGTACCGGCGGCTGTGGACCGCGCAACTGGTCGGCGGCACCGCCGACCGGCTGGCGCTGCTGGTGCTGCTGCCGCTGACGGTGATCGCCGCGCTGGTGGGCGGGCAGTTCGGCCACGGGTACCGGCAGCTCGCCCTGGCGCTGGCCGCCGCGTTCGGCGCCCGGCTGCTGGCCACCCTGCTGTTCGGCGCGGTGCTGCTCGGACCGGTGCACCGGCTGGTGGGCGGCCGCCTCGACGGCCGCTGGTCGCTGTTCGGCGCGGACGCGCTGAGGGCCGTCCTGATCGGCATCGCCCCCTGGTGGGTGACCTGGGCCCCCGGCTCGGCCGTCTGGGCGCTGCTCGCCACCGCCTTCGCGACCGGCGCCGCCGAGCGGGTCTGGACGATCGGCAAGGCCGCCGCCGTACCCGGGCTGCTCCCGGCCGCGGACCCGTACGCGCCCGCCGCCGAGCGCCGCCCGTCGGCCGCCAGCCTGGACGCCGTCCGCACCCTGGACGCCCGCACCGGCTGGGCCGCCCTCCCGCTGGCCGCCACCGCGCTGGTGGCGCTCACCCTGCTGAACAACGTCCTCGCCGCGCTCGGCTCGGACTGGCTGCGGGACAACCAGATCACCGCCGCCGCGATCGGCGCCGCGCTGCTGTTCGCCGCCTCCGCCGTACTGATCTACCTGCAGCAGCTGCCGTCGGCCGGCCCGACCGCGCCGCGCTCCCCGCTGCAGGGCCTGCGCGCCCCCACCGACGCGGCCCCCGGCGGCTCGGCGCTGCGCAAGGGCCGTACCGGCTCCGCCCCCTTCTTCACCTTCGCGGTCGCCGCCGCCTACGCCTCGATGGCCGGGGTCGCCGCACTCGGCCTGCTCACCGCCCTCGACCACCGGGCCGGCCCGATCGGGTACGGGCTGCTGGTGCTCGCCGCCGCCGGGGCCCCGGCCGTCGGCGTCCGGCTGACCCGGGCCACCCTGCCCGCTCTCTCCCGCCGCCGGCTGCTCGCGCTGGCGCTGCTGGTCGAGGGCGTCACGCTGATCCTGGCCGGGCTGGTGCTGGACTTCGTCCTGGTGCTGCTGCTCACCGTGGTGGCCGCACTGGCGGCCGGCGTGGTCGTCGCCACCGGCCGCACCCTGCTCGCCCAGGAGATCGAGGAGATCCGGCTCCCCAAGGTCACCGAGCACCTGTACGCCGTGCTGCGGGCCGTGGTGGCCGCCGCGCTGGTCGGCCTGCCGCTGATCGCCGCCGCGTACGGCGAGGTCGCGTACGGCGAGGTCCGGCCGGGCGGCTTCACCTTCATCCACGGCGGCGCCGCGCTGGCCGTCTCCACCGCCGGGCTGCTCACCCTGGTGCTCGCCGGGGTGGTCCTGCTCAAGACCGACGACCGCCGGGGCACCGTGCCGCTCGGCCGGGAACTGGTCCGGGCCCTGCGCGGCTCGACCACGCTGCCCGCCCACCGCACCACCGGCACCGGCTTCTTCATCGCCCTGGAGGGCGGCGACGGCGCCGGCAAGTCCACCCAGTCGCAGGCGCTGGCCGAGTGGATCCGCAGCAAGGGCCACGAGGTGGTGCTCACCCGTGAGCCCGGCGGCAGCCCGATCGGGCAGCGGCTGCGCGCGCTGGTGCTGGACGTCGGCAACACCGGCCTCTCGCACCGCGCCGAGGCGCTGATCTACGCGGCGGACCGGGCGGAGCACGTCGAGAACGTGATCCGGCCCGCGCTGGCCCGCGGCGCCGTCGTGATCACCGACCGCTACATGGACTCCTCGATCGCCTACCAGGGGGCCGGCCGCGACCTGGCCGCCACCGAGGTCGCGCGGATCTCCCGCTGGGCCACCGGCGGCCTGGTGCCGGACCTCACCGTGGTGCTGGACGTCGACCCGGGAGCGGCCCGCGAGCGCTTCACCGAGGCGCTGGACCGGCTGGAGTCCGAGCCGACCGAGTTCCACCAGCGGGTCCGGGCCGGATTCCTGGCCCTCGCCGCCGCCGACCCGGCGCGCTACCTGGTCGTCGACGGCAGCCAGCAGCCCGCGGTGGTCACCACCGCGATCCGTCACCGGCTCGACCGCGAGCTGCCGCTCTCCGGACAGGAACGCGCCGCCAAGGCCGAGCAGGACCGCCTCGCCCGCGAGGAGGCCGAGCGCCGCGCCGCCGAGGAGGCCCGCAAGCAGGCCGAGGCCGCCGAGGCCGAGCGCAAGCGCCAGGAACTGCTGGAGCAGCTGCGCGCCGAGCAGGCCGAGAAGGACCGCCTGGCCGCGCTGGAGGCCGAACGGGTCGCCGCCGAGGCCGCCCGCAAGGCGGCCGAGGAGGCCCGGCTCCGCGAGGAGGAGCAGGCCCGGCAGCGCGCGGAGGCGGAGGCCGCCCGCCGCGCCGCCGAGGAGGCCCGGCTTGCCGTCGAGGCCGAGGAGCGCAAGCGCCAGGAGGCCGAGGCGGCCGCGCAGGCCGAACTCCAGCGCCGGCGCGAACTGCAGCGGGAGGAGCAGCGCCGCCGGGCCGAGGAGGCCCTGCAGCGTGCGGAGGAGGCCCGACTGCGGGCCGAGGCCGAGGCTGCGGCCGCTGCGGCGGCTGCTGCTGCTGCCCCGGCGGCCGAGGCCGTGACCGCGGAGCTGCCGCAGGTCGAGCCGGGGAAGCCGGGGGAGTCCGGTTCGAAGGCGGAGCCGGTCGCTCCGGAGGAGACCACCCAGGAGATCTCCGAGGAACAGCGGGCGGCAGCCGTCCGGGCCGCGGCCGCCCGGACCTCGGTGCTGCCGAAGGTGCCCGCGGACGAGACCGCCGTACTGCCGAAGACGCCCCCGGCGGACGAGACGGCGGTACTGCCGCCGGTGCCGGCCGCCGGTGAGACCGCCGTCCTGCCCAAGGTCCCGTCCGTCGACGAGACCGCGGTGCTGCCCGCCGTCGAGCCGGCCGGCCCCTCGTCGCCCAGGCCGCCGGCCGCCTCCGCCCAGGACCGGGTGCCGCCCGGCCTGTGGCGGGACGAGCCGAAGGCCGCCGACCCGGAGCCCGCCGTCGAGACCACCCGGGAACTGCCGGCCGTCGAGCCGCGGCCGCGCCCGGACTGGGCCGAGGAGACCCCGATGGACGACCTGCCGAGCCTGACGGACAGCCTGCTGGGCTCGCGCGACGAGTGGTCGCACTGGGAGTCCGAGGAGCAGCAGCCCGACTCCGGGACGCCGCGCGGCCTGTTCCGCAAGCGCCGCCGGGACTGAGCCCGGCTGCCGCCCGCACCCCCTTCACCGGTCCGGTCCCCGCGTACGCGCCGGGGCCGGACCGGTCCGCGTCCGGGGCACCACGGTGTCCGGGACCGCTGCGGCGCCCGGAACGCGAGGAGGTGTCCGGGGCGGGCGTTAGGCTCGGTGGGCGGAGCCGGGTGCGCAGGAGCGGCAGGGCGGACGGGTCGGCAGGCAGTCGGCGGCAGGGAGTGCGGCGTGAGTGTGTGGGACGACCTGGTCGGCCAGGACCGGGTGGTGGAGCAGCTGCAGGCGGCCGCCCGCGCCGCCCGGGCGAGCGTGCTGGCCGGCCGCGGCGGCGCCGGGCCGCAACCCGGGGCCAACGCCTCGCTGATGACGCACGCCTGGCTGTTCACCGGCCCCCCCGGGGCCGGGCAGACCACGGCCGCCCGCGCCTTCGCCGCGGCACTCCAGTGCTCCAGCCCCGACCTGGAACTCGGCGGCACACCGGGCTGCGGATTCTGCGACGGCTGCCACACGGTGCTCTCCGGCAGCCACGCGGACGTGAAGTACGTCCGCACCGACGGCCTGTCGATCGGCGTCGGCGACATGCGCGACCTGGTGCTGCGGGCGTCCAGCTACCCGACCGGCGGCCGCTGGTCGGTGATCCTGGTGGACGCCGCGCACCGGCTCACCGAGGCCGCCGCCAACGCGCTGCTCAAGGGCGTCGAGGAGCCGTCGCCCCGGACGGTGTGGCTGCTCTGCGCGCCGTCCGTGCAGGACGTGCTGCCCACCATCCGTTCGCGCTGCCGGCTGCTGGTGCTGCGCACTCCGCCCGCCGAGGCGGTCGCCGACATGCTGGTGCGCCGCGACGGCGTGGAGCCCGGGACGGCGCGGGTGGCTGCACTGGCCGGGCAGGGCGACATCGAACGGGCCCGCCGGCTGGCCGTCGACGACCAGGCACGGGCCCGGCGCGCGGATGTCCTGCGGATCCCACTGGACGTCGCCGACCTGGGCGGCTGCCTCATGGCGGCGCAGCGGCTGGTCGACACCGCGAAGGCCGACGCCGAGGCGCTCGCCGAGACCCAGGACGCCAAGGAGACCGGTGACCTGCGGGCCGCCTACGGCGCACTCGAGGGCAGCCGGGCGCCGCGCGGGATGGCCGGCGCGGTCAAGGAGCTGGAGAAGCGGCAGAAGAGCCGCGCCACCCGGACCCGCCGCGAGACGCTCGGCACGGCGCTCAACGACCTGCTCGGCTTCTACCGCGACGTGCTCGCGGTGCAGTTCGGCGCCACCGGAGAGCTGGCCAACGAGGACCAGCGGGCGGCCGTCGGCAAGGTCGCCGCGGCCGGGGTGCCGGAACAGACGCTGCGCCGGATCGAGGCCGTACTGGACTGCCGCCGCGCGCTGGACCGCAACGTCGACCCGCTGCTCGCCGTCGAGGCGATGACGGTCGCGCTGCGGGCCGGCTGAGCCACCCCGGCCGGGGCCGCGCCCCACGCGCGGGGCCGGGGCCCGGTGCCGGATCGGCTGCTCCCTCGTTCGAGTGAACGTCGCCCGCCGCCCGTACGGCCCCGGCCCGCCCGGGCTGCTCGTCTTGCACCCTGAGGGCTGAGCCCGCCGCGGTACCGGCGGCCCGTCCTCCTCCGAGGTGGTGCGCGCATGCTCCGTCCGCTCCTGGTGGTGCCCCTGCTGATCTCGGCGCTGGCCGCCGCCTGGCTCGCCCGCGGTGCGCTGCTGCGCTGGCGTGACCTGCGGGCCGCGCAGACCTACGAGCTGACCGCCGAGCAGCGGCCGATGCTGCTGCGGGCCGGCGGCGCGGTGCTCTGCGGGATGTGCGTCACCGCGCTGGCCGTCGCGCTGCTGCTGTCGGGCCGGTCGGTCCGGGGTGTCGCGGACGAAGCGCTGGCCACCGCCGGGCCGCGGCCCGCCGCGCCGCCGGCGGAGTCGCCGGGCGCCACCCCCGGGCTGCTGCCGGTGGTCACCCGCTTCGAGTCGGTCGGGCACCCGGCCGGCGGCAACCTGCTGGAGGCCGTGGTGGCCGCGCCGGACGGGCGTCCCCGCAAGGTCAGGGTGTGGCTGCCCGCCGAGTACCTGAAGGATCCGAAGGCCGCCTTCCCGGTGATCGTGCTGCACTCCGGCACCGCCGGCCGCACCGCCGACAGCGAGCTGCCGGACGTCTTCGAAGGCGTCGCCTCCGCGGTCCAGCTCGGCAAGGCCAGGCCGTTCGTGGTGGTCGCCCCCGAAGCGCCGAACGGCACCGGCCACCCGTGCGACCTGATCGCCGCCGCCCCGCAGGCCGTCGCGGACGACACGGTCCTGCGCACCGCCGTGAACGAGAACTTCCGCACGGCACCCGCCGGCCCGGGCGGCTGGGCGGTGCTCGGGGTCGAGGGCGGCGCACCCTGCGCGGCCGCCGCCGGGCTGGCCCGCCCCGACCTGTACGGGGCCGCGGCCGCAGTCTCCGGCCGCTACGACGCCCCGGCCCTCACCGAAGCGGGTGCCGAGATCCCCGGTACGGCGCCCGCCCGCCTGCTGCTGGCCGCCGCGAAGAAGGACACCGAGGGCCTGGCCGCCGCCCGCAAGCTGCAGAGCACGCTGCACGGCGGCAAGGGCCGGGCGGCCAAGGCCGACGTACGGATCTCCGACATCGTGGAGGACTTCGCGCCGGACCGGGAACGGCTGCGGCTGGTCCGGGTCGCGGTCCAGTACCTGGCGGAGACCCTGGCCAAGCCCGCCTGAGGCCTCGGGGCCGGCGGGCCCGGGAGGGGGCAACCGAGAGGGGTGCGGGTGCGCCGGATGCGCGGCGACCGGGTGCTGATTCCGTCCCCGGCCGCAGGTGGTCCGGCGGACGCGGGGCGCGCCGGATACGCTCGGGACAGCCGCCGGGTGATCATCGCCGCGAGCGGCAGGCTGGCCCGGCCACGAGGCCGGCAGTGGCACCGGGCCAGGACCGGGCGCCGTTCGCCTCCCGTGCCCGCCTCCGAGCCCGCCCCTGCGTCCGCGCCCGCGTACGCGTCCGAGGGAGAGAGAAACACCATGCGTGCTGCCCGGCCCCTGCGACGGTTCGCTCCCGTGGCCGCCACCGTGAGCCTGCTGCTGGCGGCCGGCTGCACCTCCGGCCCGGCCAACGGGCCGGTGAGCGGATCCGGCTCCTCCTCGGACAGCCACGGCCCCGTGGCCGCCGCGGCACCCGCCGCGACCCCGCTCGAACCCCTGCCCACCGAGATCCCGCCCGCGCTGGCCACGTACTACGCGCAGCAGCTCGGCTGGCAGAGCTGTGACGGCGACTTCGAGTGCGCCACCTTCAAGGTCCCGGTCGACTACGCCGACCCGGCCGCCGGCGACCTCACCCTCACCGCCGCCCGCAAGCGCAGCACCGGCGGCGCCGACCGGCTCGGCTCCCTGCTGCTCAACCCGGGCGGCCCGGGCGGCTCCGCCGTCGAGTACCTGGAGGGCACCGCCCGCACCTTCGACCCGGGGGTGCGGGCCAAGTACGACCTGGTCGGCCTCGACCCGCGCGGCGTCGGACGCTCCAGCCCGGTCCGCTGCCTCGACGGCGCCCGGATGGACGCCTTCACCGCCGTCGACCTGACCCCCGACGACCAGGCCGAGACCGACGCCCTGGTCGCCGCCGACAAGGAGTTCGCGAAGGGCTGCCAGGACCACTCCGGGGCACTGCTCGGCCACGTCAGCACCGTGGAGGCGGCCCGCGACATGGACGTGCTGCGCGCGCTGCTCGGCGACGGACGGCTGAACTACCTCGGCAAGTCCTACGGCACCTTCCTCGGCGCCACCTACGCCGGGCTCTACCCGGGCAAGGTCGGGCGGATGGTGCTGGACGGCGCGATGGACCCGTCGCTGGACTCCACCGGCGGCAACAAGGGCCAGGCCGCCGGTTTCGAGACCGCCTGGACGGCCTTCGCCAAGGACTGCGTCAAGCGGGACGACTGCCCGCTGGGCACCGACGAGGGGGAGGCCGGGCGGCAGCTGACCGAGCTGTTCCGGCAGATCGACGGCCACCCGCTGCCGACCGAATCCGGCCGCACCCTCACCGAGTCGCTCGCCACCACCGGCACCATCCAGGCGATGTACGCGGAGTTCCTCTGGCCGAAGCTGCGCAGCGCGATCAGCGACGCGAAGGCCGGTGACGGCAGCGCCCTGCTCGACCTCTCCGACGACTACTACGAGCGGGCGCCGGACGGCAGCTACCCCAACCTGATGTTCGCCAACATGGCGGTCAACTGCGTCGACCTGCCGCCCGCCTTCACCGGCCCGGACGCGGTCCGCGCGGCGCTCCCCGAGTTCGAGAAGGCGGCGCCGCAGTTCGGCCAGGACATGGCCTGGATGGCGCTGGGCTGCACCTACTGGCCGGTCAAGGCGACCGGCGCCGCCCACACGGTCCGCGCGGCCGGGTCGGTCCCGATCGTGGTGGTCGGCACCACCCGGGACCCGGCGACGCCGTACGCCTGGGCCCAGTCGCTGGCGGGTCAGCTCGAGTCGGGGCGGCTGCTGACCTACGAAGGGGACGGCCACACCGCGTACGGGCGGCGCAGCGAGTGCATCGACACCGCGGTCAACCGCTACCTGCTGGGCGGCGACGCCCCGGCGAACGGGACCCGCTGCGGCGCCTGAGGCGGGGGCGGCGCGGCTGTCTCCGGGGGGAATGTCAGGACCGTTCCAGCATGATGGTCCTTCTGGTTAGCATGGTGCGCCCCCCTGTTCCGTGCCTGCCTGTAGGAGCGCATCCGTGCTCGGAGTCAACGACCTCACGACGTACGTCCTCGGGGCCCTGGTTATTGTCCTGCTGCCGGGCCCCAACTCGCTGTACGTCCTCTCGGTGGCCGCCCGCAGGGGCGTCCGCACCGGCTACCGTGCCGCGGCCGGCGTCTTCGTCGGCGACTTCACCCTGATCAGCCTCACCTCGCTGGGTGCCTCCTCGCTGCTCAAGGCCAACCCCGCGGTGTTCGCGGTGGTCAAGTTCGGCGGCGCCGCCTACCTGCTGTGGATCGGCTTCGGCATGCTCAGGGCTGCCAGGGAGCTGTGGCGCGAGCGGCGCGCGGCGGCGGCGGCGGTCGGCGCGGGCGCGGCCGAGTCCGAAGCGGTGGGGACGGCGGAGGGGGAGAGCTCCGAGCGGCCGTTCCGGCGGGCGCTGGTGATCAGCCTGCTCAACCCGAAGGCCATCCTGTTCCTGCTCTCCTTCTTCACCCAGTTCGTCGACCCGTCCTACGGTCAGCCGGTGTTCTCCTTCGCCCTGCTGGGCGGGATCCTCCAGGCCTTCAGCGTGCTCTACCTCTCCATGCTGATCTTCGCCGGAACGGCACTGGCCACCGCCTTCCGCCGCCGCAAGCGGCTGTCCGCCGGACTGACCGGAGGCGTCGCCGTCCTGTTCGCCGGCTTCGCGGCCAAGCTGGCGGTCTCCTCCGCCTGACGCAGTCGGGGCGCATCCGGGTCGCATCCGGGCCGCCCCCGGAGGTGGCCGGAGCTGCGGACCTCCGTCGGGGGGCGGTGCGGAGCACGGTCCGAAACTGTGTAGACTGACCCGCGTTGTTGGTGCGATGCTCAGCCCTCCGGGGCCGGGGACAAGCCGGCAGCGGTGCCGCCTTAGCTCAGTTGGCCAGAGCAACGCACTCGTAATGCGTAGGTCGCGGGTTCGAATCCCGCAGGCGGCTCAGTCGGACCCCAGGTCAGCCATTGGCTGGCCTGGGGTCCTTTTGTTGTGTCCGTGGGGCGCGGCGCGCACGGACGGGTCAAGCGGTGTCCGGTGGGGCCGGGGTGCCGAGCAGGCGGTTCACGAGGAGTTCCGGGTAGCCGGTGGCCGGTGGGTCGATGCCGAAGATGACGCGGACGTAGAACGGGGCGAGGAGCTGGTCGAAGATGTCCTCCAGGGGCGGTGGGTTCTCGCCGCGGGCGGTGGCCCGTTGGCGGATCTGCTCGATGGAGCTCACGCGGCGTCGGAATTGCTCTTCGCGATCGCCCTGTGTGTCGGGGTCGGTCGGCATGGACAGGGCGACGGCTCGGATGAGGACGCGGCCCTCGGGGGTGCGGATGCTGTCGACGCTGGCCCGGGCCCAGGCGAGGAGGTCGCCGCGCAGGCTGCCGGTGTCGAGCAGTGGTGAGGTGCGTTCCAGGCGGGTGGTGACGACGTCGGCGAGCAGCGCCTCCCGGCTGCCCCAACGCCGGTAGATGCTGGTGTGGTTGACGCCGGCGCGTTGCGCGATGGCGGGGATGGTGGGTTCGGCGCCGTCGGGGGCGGAGAGCAGGTCGATGACCGCTTGGTGGACGGCGGCGCGGACCTGTTCGGGGCTCTTGCGGATGCGTTCAGCAGGTTGTTTCGGAGTCACACCCACATCCTAAGCACAGATGTTTGCTTCCCGGCGGCTGATGGGTCTACAGTTCTGCCGTAAGCACAGATCGGTGCTTAGCGATGGAGGAGACCGTCATGAAGCAGCTGCTGTTCCCGAACAACATCCAGTTCTGGTACGAGACCCTGCGCTCGATGAGCCACATCGCCTACGGCGGCGCCGACTTCGGCGAGGTCGTCGCCACCGGCGAGCGCATCACCGAGGGCGACTACGACAGCTGGTACACCGAGTGGCTGGCCACCGCCGACCGGGTGTCCGCCGAGGCCGCGAAGGCCCTCAAGGCCGGCCACCGGGTCAGCGCCCGGGACGGCTTCCTGCGGGCGTCGAACTACTACCGCTCCGCCGAGTTCTTCCTGCACGGCCACCCCTGCGACCCGCGCCACGACCACGCCTACGACCGCAGCGTGGCCTGCTTCCGGGCGGCGGCCGCACTCTTCACCACCCCGGTCATCGAGCCGGTCGAGATCCCCTACGAGGGCACCACCCTGCCCGGCTACCTGTACCGCGTCGACGACTCCGGCACCCCGCGGCCCACCCTGATCATGCACAACGGCTTCGACGGCACCGCCGAGGAGCTGCACTTCTTCGGCGCGATGGCCGGCGTCGAGCGCGGCTACACCGTGCTCGTCTTCGACGGCCCCGGCATGCCCGGCCCGCGCCACCACCAGGACATGGTCTTCCGCCCCGACTGGGAGAACGTGATCACCCCCGTCGTCGACTTCGCCGAGACCCTCCCGGACGTCGACAGCAGCCGCATCGCGCTGCTCGGCATCAGCATGGGCGGCATCCTCGCGCCCAGGGCCGCCGCGTTCGAGCACCGGCTGGCCGCGCTGGTCGCCGTCGACGGCCTCTACGACCTCGGCGAGACCTCCGTGCGCAACATCCCCGGCACCCGCGAGGAGGCCGAGCGGCTCCTGCGCGCCGAGGCCGCGCCGGAGCTCGACGCAGCCCTCGAGCAGATCATGGGCAAGGACCCGATCGCCCGCTGGGCGATCAACCACGGCATGTACGTCATGGGTGTCGACACCCCCCGGGCCTTCAACGCCTCGTACCTGGACCACACCCTGGCCGGCGGGATCGCCGAGCAGATCCAGTGCCCGACCCTGGTCTGCGACGCCGAGGACGACATGTTCTTCAAGGGCCAGCCCGAGCAGCTCTTCGAGCACCTCACCTGCCCGAAGACCCTGATGGTGTTCACCGCCGAGGAAGGCGCCGGCGCCCACTGCCACCCCGGCGCCATGCGCCTGACCCAGGCCCGCATCTACGACTGGCTCGACGACACCCTCAACACCACCGCCGCCAACGCCTGAGCTTCGGCCCGCTAGCCCCCGCACCCGTTCCGAATCCACGATCCGAATCCGCACCAAGGACTTCTCATGACCCGCACCGGCATCAAGGCCGCCCTCACCGACCTGCTCCTCAACGAGTCCATCACCCTGGAGGCGGCCGCCGACCTCCACTTCACCCCCGACTACCGCCAGCGCACCGACGGCGAGTGGGCCGACCGGGCTGAGTTCCTCGACCACATCGCCCACCTGCGCACGCTCGTCGCCGGCGGCGAGGTCGAGGTCCATGAGGAGCTCTACGACGGCGGCAAGTACGCCGACCGGCACACCTGCCGCATCACGAAGAAGGACGGTTCGACCGTGAGCATGGAGGTCTACGTCTTCGCCGACCTCGCCCCCGACGGCCGCTTCCGGCGGATCGAGGAGACCACCCTGATGCTCGAGGGGTCGGACGCCGACCGCAACCTCGGCAGCGCCCGCTGACCGGTCGCGGCTCACCCGGCCCCGTGGGCGGTGGCGGTGGTGGTGGTGAGTTCGCGGACCGCGTCGGCGAGGGCCCGGAAGTCCTTGCGCAGGATCTTGGAGTGGTTGCTCGGGACCTTCGCGCTGAGCCGTATGTTCGGGTTGCGGGCGAGCACCGGGTCGAGGTTGCCGCGGATCTGCTCCATCAGCTCCGCCTCGCCGCCCAGATTGCCGCCGGAGGCGAGCACGTACCGGGTCGGCGCGGTGACCCGGTCGAGGACCGGGCCGAGGGCGGCGGTGGCGCAGAGCTCGTTGATCTCGATGTTGATCTCGGCGTGCTGCGCGGCGCTCATCCGCGCGGCCAGGCCGAGCCGGCGGGCCACCGGGAACAGCACGCTCAGCCGGCGGAACAGCGTACGGATCTGGGCCCGGGCCGCGTCGTCCAGCCAGTCGTGCGGCAGCGCGCCGTCCGCGGACACCACCCCCAGCACGCGGTCCGGGTTCCGGGCGGCCCAGTGGACCGCCAGCATCGCGCCGTAGGACCAGCCCACCAGGATCGGGCGCTCCACCCCGCGGGCCCGCAGGACGGCGTCGAGGTCGCGGAGACAGGCCTCGAACGAGTAGTCCGACGCGCGCCGCGACCTGCCGCGGGCACGCTCGTCGTAGCTGATGTGCCGGTAGCCGTCGCCGAGTTCGGCGATGACGTGCCGCCAGTGCGACCGGTCGGCGTAGGAGCCGTTGAGGTAGACCACGGGACGGCCGGGCCCGCCGGTGTCGGTCACGGCCAGGGCGGTGTCGTCGACCGGCACCATGCCGGTCCAGGGGGAGTGCTCGATGATCGTCATGGTTGCGTCTCTCCAGGGTCCGGAGTCGGAAGTGGGTCGGGGACGGCGGGCGGCGTGCCCGCCGTGGCGCGCCGTGGCGGTGCGGTGGGTGGTGGTTCAGAGGCTGCGGGCGGTGATGTCGCCGTAGGCGGTGGTGGCGTGGATGGT